>DATFTF010000080.1:0-20292 GCA_035262245.1 Thermoanaerobaculia bacterium | reverse complement strand
GGTAGCGGCGGATCGCGTAGATCGTCACCGGATCATGGGCGAGTCCCGCGCGAACCCACAACGGGCCGAAGGCGTCCCAGCGCAAGGCTGCTCGTCCGACCAGCGTGTCCTGGCCGTGGAAGCCGTCGAAAGTCCCGCGATCGCGGGCCCAACGGAAGGAGCCCGCCGTGCCGGCTCCGCTGGCCACCGCCAGCGCGCCGATGGCCACCAGCCCGGCCAGGCGCCGGCGCGGCTCCGAGACGAGGCGAATCAGGATCAGAGTCCCCGCCGCGACGGCCACCGCCGTCAGCGTCGTGAGATACCCGTATCGCAATCCATTGGGGTTTCCGGACTGGCCTCCAGCGATCGAAGCCGCCAGCGCCGCCGCGGCCTGGAAGAGCAGAAGCGCGGAGAGCTCGCGTCGTGGACGAAGGAGGGCCTGTCCGAAGGCGACGGCCAGGGGAATCCCCAGAAGGCCGAGGCGCGGCTGCGCCAAGTCGTGGCGCGGGGTCGGGTCGGGAACCAGCCATGGGGAAGCGAGAGCGTCGGCGGTCACCGCGAACAGAGGCATGACCGAGCGGTTGTAGCGAATCTCCTTGAGCACGTTGTGATCGCCGGCGCGGTTGAAGTATGGAACGACCCGCCCTTCGCGCAGGAGAAAGAGCGGGGCCACGGCGAGCGCCAGGCCGAGGAGAAAGCCCGCGGCCAGCCCAACGCGCGGCCGGAACCGATCCTCCGGTCTCGGCCAGGCCGCCAGGCCAAAGAGGCCGAGGGCCGCCGGCCAAGCCGACAGGTACACGTGCGCGCCCAACCCAACCGCAAACCCGCCCGCGGCAGCGATCGCCGCGCTGCCTCGCCTGCGCGCGGCGAGCAGGAAAAGCGTGCCCGCGTCGGTCGTCAGAGTCATCGTGGTCGGACACCACGCCCAGCGCGACAGATTCATGTGCCAGCGCATTCCCGCCAGCGTCAGCGCCGCCAGAGCTCCTCCCCCCCGGGGCAGCAAGGCGCGGCCCAGCAGGGCGGCGGTGACGAGCGTGAGCGCCCCGGTCAAGAAGGCGGGGAACCGAACGGCGAAGACGGTCGTTCCGAAGAAGTCGAGGATCGCCCGGTACCCTTCCAGGAACAGAACTCCGATCGTGGTGAAGGCGCCGTAGCGGTAGGGCGCCGGACGAATCGAGTCTCGAAAGTCGCACCACCGTCCTTCCAGTTGGAGAGCCGGCGTGGCCAGAGAGGCTTCGTCGATGAATACGGGCCACGGCACCCGGTCGAGGCGGACGAAGCGCAGCCAGGCGCCCAGCAGGATCGCGCCCGCGGCGAGGAGAACCAGGACCATGCGCCCGAACGGAAGCGCGGCGGGCTCCTCCGTTGACCACCGCATCTCGCTCCAGAGAAAGAAGAGGGCGGCGGCGGCGGCGCCAGCCGCCGCGGCGACCGCGACAGCAAGAAGACCCAGCGCCAGACGCGGAATGGCCCACGCCGGATCCGGATCGATGAGCACTCCGGGCCGTAGCGCCCGGATCATGTCGACGCCGGCGACGAAAAACACGGCGAGGCCCACGAGGACCGCGGCGAGCGGACCCGGCTGGCGCCGAAAGAGGGATTTCAACGGAATTATCTTACAGGGCAGGCCTTTCGCGGCGCGACCAAGTTTCGCGAACTGGATCCGCGAAACGACTCGCGCTGCGGGAGCCGGAGCGGAGCTCCGGGATCAGGTTCGCGCGGGAGCCCCTTTGGGCGACACGCAAACCGGTGCGCGCAAAAGCGCGCAGATCCCGAAGCGCAGCGAAGGCGACGGTCAGTGGACCGTCCCTTCATCGCTCTTGCCTGATGGGCCCGACCTCTCCTCGGCCTCCAGCTCCACCGTCCACCGCTCGTAGACTGCGTCGGGCAGCTCGGTCAGAAAACGCGAAGGCTCCAGGATCACATCGACTCCGTAGCGATCTCGCGCCAGCATCGGATAGACCAGGGCGAGCTCGTTCTTGGCGCGGGTGGTCGCGACGTAGAAGAGTCGCCGCTCTTCCTCGAGGCCCTCTTCGGTGACCGCGGCGCGGTAACTCGGGAAGCGCCCTTCCGACAACCCGAGCACGATCACACGGCTCCACTCCAGCCCCTTGGCCTGGTGGACGGAGGAGAGCACGACACGGTCGTCGTTGGGCTCGCCGGCCACCACGTCCTCGCCGGAAAGCTCGTTGAAGAGAGTCACGTCTTCGAGAAAGGCGGGGAGGGAATCGTAAGTCTGAGCGAATTGGGCGAACTGCTCGAGATCGTCCAGCCGGGCGTCGGCGTTGGGGAACTTGGCCCGCGCGAAGTCCCGGTAGACCTCGTCGACCACGGCCCGGATGGCCTCGGCGGGGGAAGAGCGGATGGAGGCCGAGTCGAGCCGCGTCAGCAGAGCTCGGACCGATCGAAGCCCGGCGGCGGCCGTGCGGGGCAGATCGATGCCCGCCGTTCCGTCGCGCTCGTGAAAGGAGGCCAGCGGGTCCGGGCGATTCCCGATGGCCTCCCAGACCGCGGCGGCGGAACGTTCCCCGATGCGCGGGTAGAGCTTCAGGGCACGCTTCCAGGAGAGCTCATCCTTGGGATTGACCACGATCTTCAAAAACGCCAGGACGTCCTTGACGTGGCGCTGCTCGAAAAAACGCGTCCCGGAGCGGATCTCGTAGGGGATGCCGCGACGGGTCAGCTCGATCTGCAGCTCCAGGGCCTGGTAGTGCGCCCGGTAGAGGACGGCCAGGTCGGCGAGCTTCTCGCCTTCGTCGTGCCACTCGAGCAGCCGCTGGGCGACAAAACGGGCCTGGTCCGGGATGTCCGGAAGCGCCACCACCGCCGGCAGGGGTCCGGCGTCTCGGCAGGCCCGGAGCTCCTTGTCGAACTGCCGCACGTTGCAGGCGATCGAGGCGTTGGCCAGCGCCAGGATTTCCGGCGTCGAGCGATAGTTGATCGTCAGGCGGAACGTCTGGGCGTCGGGATACCGATCGGGGAATCCCAGGATGTTCTCGAAGGAGGCCCCGCGGAAGGAGTAGATGGCCTGCGCGTCGTCTCCGACCACCGTGACGTTGCGCTTGCCCGCGGCCATCCCGTCCACGATCCCTCCCTGGAGCTTGTTGGTGTCCTGGTATTCGTCGACCAGGACGTGGTCGTAGGAGCGCTGCAGGTCCGCCGCGGTGTCCGGAAACTCGTCCAGCAGGCGCTTCCAGGCCAGCAGCAGATCATCGTAGTCGGCGGCGTTGGCCTGGCGCTTGCGCTCTCTGTAGCGGTGGAGAACGGCCACGATCTCCTCCTGCAGGGCCGTGAAGTGCGGCGCGCGCTCGGCCAGGACCTCGGAGAAGGGCCGGCCGGTGTTGACGGTGAAGGAATAGAGATCGAGCAGAACGTCTCCCTTCGGAAACCGGCGTTCGAGGACGGCGATCTTCTGGTCGGAGGTCGCGGCTTCCAGCATTTCCCGAGCGTCCTCTTCGTCCAGGATTGTGAAGTTCGCTCCGAGCCCGAGCCGGCTTCCGAATCGGCGCAGCAGGCGGTTGCCGACCGAGTGAAAGGTGCCCCCCATGAGCCGCCGCGTGTCGACCGCCAGGAGGGCCTCCACCCGCCGCAGCATCTCCCGCGAAGCCTTGTTGGTGAAGGTCAGCAGGAGGATGCGGGAAGGGTCGCTGCCCGACTCGATCAGGCGGGCCACCCGGTAGACCAGCGTTCGGGTCTTGCCGGAGCCGGCGCCGGCGATCACCAGGATCGGCCCCTTTCCGGCCAGCACGACCTCCCGCTGCTCTTCGTTCAACTCGTGGTCGTAATCGACCCGGTAGACCCTCTGGCCGGCCGGCTTGCGGAGGACGTACTTGCGTTCCACGCAAGTCAGTCTAAATCCAGACAGTCAGACATTTGGCGGGGGTCCGGCCGCCGCCGTCAGGCCGGCGGGAGAGCCCGGTAGCGGGTAATCTTTCGCCCGTCCTTCGCGTTCTTACGAATGGAGTCCGGTGTCTGCGGACTCGCAGGAGATTCCCATGAGCATCGAAACGCTCCGCAAGTCGATCCTGGTGACCGCCGCGGCTCTGGCCATCGCGATCGCCGGTCTGCTGGCCGGCCGAGTCTCGGCCCAGGCCTTCCGGGGTCGCGGCCACGGCGACTTTCCGCAGCGCATCTTCGCGCGGATGTCCCACGAGCTCGATCTGACCGATGAGCAGAAGTCGCGCATCAAGGAAGTCTTGAGATCGCATGCCGACGAGATAAAGGCGCAGATGCAGGCCTCGTCCACCGCCCACCGCTCCCTACACGACGCGGTCATGGCCCGCCCCACCGACGAGAACGCCATCCGGGCTGCGGCGGCGCAGCTGGGACAGGCCCAGGGCGATGGAGCGGTGCTCTTCGCGCGCGTCCGCGGAGAGATCGACCCGATCCTGACCGACGAACAGAAGGCCAAGGTTCAGGCTTTCCGCGACCGGGTCCGACAGCAAAGCGGGAAGGCGGCCAGGGCCCTTGACAACTTCCTCAAGAGCGACTCCTAGCGGCCGAAGCGTGGAGAGCTCGGCGTCTTCTCCGCACGCTGACGAAGCGGCCTTGGTCGCCAGGGCCCTGGCGGGCGACGAGGATGCCTTCGCCGAGCTCGTGCGGCGGGGCGCGCCGGCGGCCCTGGGCGCGGCGCGGCGGATCACCGGGGATCCCGCCCTGGCCGAAGACGCCGCCCAGGAGGCTTTTCTCCGGGCCTACCGGGCCTTGAAGGACTATCGACACGCGTCTTCCTTCGCCGCCTGGGTGCGCAAGATCGCGGTGCGGACCGCGATCGACATCGTCCGCAAGCGGCGCCCAGAGGACGTCCTGCCCGAAGACACGCGCTCGGCGATCTCCGAGGAGAAGCAGCAGGAGGACGCGGATCTCCTGCGCGAAGCTCTGGCCCAGCTCTCCCCGCTCGACCGGGAGATCCTGATGGCGCGCGAGGTGGAGGGAGAGCCGGACAAGGTGATCGCGCAGAGACTGGACATGACGGTGACCGGAGTCCGGGTTCGGATGCACCGAGCCCGCAGGAAGCTGCAGGCAAAATTTCAAGCCGGGATGACGCATGGATACCCGGCCCAATCGCGGAGGAAGAGATCGTGAAACGCATGGGAGAGTGGATTGGTTCGATCTTCGGCGCCGGCGCGGACGCGGGCGGCGACGCATGTCGGCACGCCTGCGCGGCCTTCGCCTCCGGAGCGCCAGAACCGCGGGACCAGGGGCATCTCTTTTCCTGCCCGGAGTGCCGCGTCCAGGTGCGGCTTGCGCAGGCCTGGAAGAGCCTGCCGCGGCCGGAGGCGATCGAACGGCCGTTGCCGGCCGACGACGCGTTCGTTTCGCGCGTGCTGCGCGAGGTGCGCGCGGATCGCAGGCGCCGGTCGCGCGCCCGCGCGACGCTGGCGGCCGCCGCGGCGCTGCTCTTCTTCTTTCTCGCGGGCGCCGCCGGCCAACTCGCGACCAGCGCCTCGGGGGCCGAGGACGACTACGCCCAGCTGGTGAACCCAACGGGGCTGGACAGCCTGCTGCCGCAGTAGAGTCCAACGTCCCAAGTCCCAAGTCCAAGGGCCTGAAAAGGCCCGTATAGACTTCCATCATGCCCCTGCGTCTCATCACCGCCGGGGAGTCGCACGGCCCCCGGCTGACCGTCATCCTGGAGGGAATCCCGGCCGGCCTGGCCATCGACCGGGCGTTCGTCGCCCGCGAGATGGCCCGCCGCCAGCACGGCTACGGGCGCGGCGGCCGCATGAAGATCGAGAAGGACGAGGCGGTTTTCGAGGGAGGTGTGCGCGGAGGGCGCACGCTCGGCTCCCCCATCGCCATCGGCATCGCCAACCGCGACTACGCCAACTGGGAGAAGGTCATGTCGCCCACCGACGTCGACGCGGAGGCCGCGGGGCAGCGGCGGCTGATCCGGCCTCGCCCGGGACACGCGGATCTCGCAGGCGGGATGAAGTACGGCTTCCAGGATCTGCGCGACGTGCTGGAACGGGCTTCGGCGCGCGAATCGGCCGGGCGCGTGGCCGCCGGGGCGGTCTGCAAACTTCTTCTCCGAGCGGCCGGAATCGAGATCGCCAGCGGCGTTCTTTCGGTGGGAGCCGTGGTGGACGAAAAATCTCCGCGCGACTTCGGATCGCTCGAGAAGGTCCGCGACGACTCTCCCCTACGCGCCCTCGACGCCGCTCTGGAGAAGAAGATGGTGGAGGCGGTCGACGATGCGCGCCGGGAGGGCGAGACCCTCGGCGGATCGATCCTGGTCGGCGCTCGCGGCGTTCCGGCGGGATTGGGCTCTTACGTCTCCTGGGACCGGAAGCTCGACGGGCGCATCGGGCAGGCCCTGCTCTCGGTGCCTGCGGTCAAGGCGGTGGAGTTCGGCTCGGCGGTCGAGGCTTCGCGCGGGCCGGGCTCCGCGGCGCACGACGAGATCGATGTCGGACGCTCCGGCAAGCTGACGCGCCGCACCAATCGGGCCGGAGGGCTCGAGGCCGGCGTGACCAACGGCGAGGACGTGCTCGCCATCGTCTATATGAAACCGATCTCGACGCTGGCCCGAGGGCTGGACTCCGTCGACCTGGAGACGGCCCAGCCGGCACGCTCGGCCTACGAGCGGAGCGACGTGACCGCGGTGGCCGCCTGCGGGGTCATCGCCGAGGCGATGCTGGCGTTCGTCCTGGCCGACGCGCTCCTGGAAGTCACCGGCGGCGACCGGATGGAGGACGTGGTGGAGCGCCTGGCGCGGCACCGCGAGAGGGTTCGGCGCTATCCCTGGGCATAGCAGATATGCTATATCCGCGAAGTCGCTAGTCCGCCCGGCTCATGAGAACCACCGAGCCGTCCCGCGTGGTCTGGTCGACCTGGGCAGAGACCCCGGCGATCGCGGAGGTCCCCGAACTGACCGTCACGTAGACGAGCACCGTGTCCTCGCCCGCAGGGACATGGAGCGCGGTCAGGGCGTCTGAGATCCCCACCGTCTGGCCGATGCCGATTTTCGTGTCGAGCGGCGTCCCGGTCGGCTGTCCCGTCGAGTTGGCGTAAGCCTGGACGTGAACCGAGATCTCGGTCGCCGTCCCCGTGCCGGTCGGAGTAATTCCTGTGTTGTTGATGAAGAGGTTCCCGTAGAGCTGCGGGCCCGGCTTGCCCCGGGAATCGCGCAGCGTCGCCACCAGCGCCTGCGGCTCGTTGACCGTCATCTCGTAGCCCTTGAGTGCCTGGCTCACCGTCCCGCCGCCGAAGGAGTTGTAGAAGCGCACCTGCGCCGCGCCCTGGCCCCGCTTGGTGAAGCCGTCGAAGACGAAGAGCACCGAGCCGATGAAACCGTCCGTCTCGATCGACGCATCGAGCATTCCCGCCTTGACCATCGCGTCGATGAAGTCGTCGAAATGGGCATTGGAGCGAGCCCGCATCTTTCCAACCGAGCCCTGCGCGACGAGGGCGCCCGAAGAGGAAATGCTGCCATTGCGCGCAAGAGGCAGGCCGCTCTTCAGATCCACACCGTCGAAATAGAAGTCGACCTCCGCGTCCAGGGAATCGTTGTTCGAGACGTCGACTGCGGAAATGTACAGCGTGTTGCCCGCGCCCACGAGGCGCGCGACGAGTGGAAGGTTGACCGCCAGGCCGCTGGCGATTTGGGCTTCCATTGGCCGCGCGGTCCCCGAGCCGCTCGCCGAACGAGACCGGACCGGTAAGGCTCGCAGATCTGAGCTCGCAAGAAGCCAGACCAGGACGAGCGAACCTCGCAGGCACTCCGAGAGCTTCATCATTCGGCGCTCCTTACTTGTAGAGCAAGACGGGATCAAGGATCAGGCGGGCGGGGTTGATTCGAGGAACGTCCAGGGTCGACTCGACCTTTTCTGAAGTGACCGCCGGCGCGTTGCTCGCGGAAGCTATCGCTATGTTGCTGACGACCAGCGGATGCCCCTCCTCGTTCGTGAACAGGACAGGGACCTCATATGTGACCGAAGCGCCGGGGGCCAGGCTTCCGGGGTTGTAGCAATCGAAGGCCGTGCTGGTCGCGTTGTCGGTGCAGTCGACGGCCCTCGGACCGGCGTACGTCCCATCGCTGCCCCAATAATCGTAAATACCGAAGCCGATCGCCGGGTTCGGCCCGGTGTTTGTCACCTTGACCTCGTAAAAAAGCGTGGTCTGGGACCGCACTTCTTCATCACCCAGGGCGGCAGCGTCGGCTTTCGAGACCGTCTTCGAAACCGACAGCGTCGTCTCTGGCGGCGCGGAACCGTTGCCGACAGAAAACACGTGCGGATCGTTGGACAAGTCCAGGGCCACGAGGTACGAACTCGGGATGGTGGTCTGCGACGGTGCGATCGAGATCACCGCATCTCCCGAAGGCATGTCCTGCTCGGAGATCATCCTGGTCGAAACGTTGAATGAGCCGAGCTTCCCGGCGTTGCTCCCAGGCAATCCGACTCCGAAGGAGATGTTGCCGAGAATGTTGCCGATGACCGTCGGCCCCGAGCCGCTCGGGATCGGAAAGGACGTGGCCGCGCCGGACAGATTGACTTCAACAATCGCGTTGTTGCCGGCGTCAGTGAGATAGAAGAGTCCATTGGATCCGACGGCCGCCCTCCCCAGGGCCGAATTCCCGGGAACAGCCGGGAGAGCGGTGACTTGGCCCGCGGTGGTGATCCGGATGAGATTGTGACTCGCCACCCCGTAGAGGTTCCCATCCGTCCCCGCGACGATGTCGTCGATGGAGGAGGGAAGGTTGAATTCGGTGAAGGCGCCGGTCGTGGGATTGAGTCTTCCGACCTTCTGGAACTCGGAGATCCACAGGTTGGAATCGGGTCCCCACACCAGACGGCACCCGTTGATGGAGCAGGCCGTTACGCTCAACACGGGATGGAAATTGAATGCGCCAGCCGGCGACATGCTTCCGATCCCCCAGCCGTCCGGCGTGTTCGCCGGAGGCGGCTTGAAGAGCTGGTAGAGGAACCAGAGGTTGTGATCGCCGCCGGCGGTCAGCGTCACGGGAAGGGCAACGTCCCCGCCCTGCGGCGGGACTTTAAAGGCCGTGACCGCGCCCGCCGGTGTGAAGGAGCCGACCTGATCGTTGAACGGGTCGACGAACCCGATCTTACTGGAGTCCCCCTGAAACGTGGCGATCTCGAACGGGAAGGCATTGGGGGTCAGCGAGACATCGGTGATACCGACGGCCAGGATTCTCCGTGGATGCTGTGTCTCGGCGAGCGCCGAGAGCGTCAACGCGAAGAGAACGACTCCTACCGCGATTCGGGGACCGGTCCTCCCAAGACGGCACATCGTCCCGAGCCCTCCTCCGAGTCTCGAGAGGGCATACGCGCGCGCGGGCCGCCAAGTCTTGAAACCGTCTGAAAAAAGCGATGAAATTCACTGAATTCCCGGAAATCCGCATGGAGCGAGATCAGATCTTCGAGTTCGGCGCCTTTCTTCTCGATCCGTCTGCCCGAACGCTCCTTCGGGACGGTCAACCGGTCGCCCTGACCCCGCGCGCCTTCGACACTCTGCTGGCGCTGGTCGCCGAGCGCGGGCGGACGCTCTCGAAAGAGAAGCTCCTGCGCATCGTGTGGGGAGACGTCTTCGTCGAAGAGAACAACCTGAGCCAGAGCATCTCGGCCCTGCGGCGCGCGCTGGGAGACGATGGCAACGGAAACCGCTACATCGCCACCGTCCCCCGAAAAGGCTACTGCTTCGTCGCTCCGGTCACCGAAAGCAAGCCCCCCGAAGCCTTCACGGAGCGGCTCGAGGCTCCCGAGCTCGAGGCGCGGCCGATCGCTCCAGTCTCAACCGCTGTCTCGCGGCGCGCGGTCTGGAGGCAAACGCCGGTCGTGGCCGCTGCCGTCGCGCTTCTCTTGACCTTGCTCGGCTTCGGAATCCGCGAGGTCGCCCGGTCGCGCCGCCAGCGCGAGCTCGCCTCGGTGCGCTCGATCGCCGTTCTTCCCTTCAAGCCGATCCCTGACTCGGGCGCGGACGCCTATCTCGGCCTCGCGCTCGCCGACGCGCTGATCACGCGTCTCTCGCGGATCGAGACGCTTTCCGTGCGGCCGACATCGGCGGTTCGAGCGCTCGGCGCCGACGCCGGCGACCCGGCAATGGCCGGCCGCAGGCTCGCGGTGGAGGCCGTCCTGGACGGGCAGCTCCAGAAGTCCGGCGACCGCATCCGGGTGACGGTGCAGCTCGTCGACACGGTTTCGGGCGTCACCCTCTGGAGCGAGAAGACCGACGTCCGATCCACGGACCTCTTTGCCGTCGAAGACAACGTCTCGGAGGAGCTGGCCCGCCGGCTGGAGCGCCAGATGCCCGCGAGCCCGAGGGCTTCGGCCGCGGCCTCCCGAACGCCGCGTCCCGAAGCGTACGAGGCGTTTCTGCGCGGGCGGTATGAATGGAACAGGCGCACGCACGAAGGATTCTTGAGGGCGGTCTCCTATTTCGAGCAAGCCCTGCGGGCCGATCCCCAGTACGCCCCGGCCTACGCCGGACTGGCCGACTGCAGGAATTTCCTGGGGGACGCGCCCGGGGCGAGAGCCGCAGCGAGCCGGGCCTTGACGCTCGATCCGAATCTCGCGCAAGCCCATGCCGCGCTGGGCAACGTGTCGCTCTTCTACGACTACGACCGGGCGGCGGCGGAGCGGGAGCTCGATCGGGCCATCGCTTTGAATCCGTCCTACGCCACGGCGTACCAGTGGCTCGCCTATGGCCTGGTCTCGGCGGGACGGTTCCCGGAGGCCGTGGCCGCGATCGGCAGGGCCCGGACCATCGATCCGGTCTCCCTCTCGATCGCGACCGACGTCGCCGACATCCTCTACTACAGCCGCAGGTACGATGAGGCGGAGCGCGAGTGCCGCAAAGCCCTCGAGCTCGATCCCGGCTTCGACCAGGCCCATCTCGTTCTCGGCCACATCCTGGAACAGAAGAAGGACCTCCCCGGCGCCATCGCCGAATTCGAATCGGTGCGCCGGATCCCCGACCTGGCCCGCGTCTACGCCCTGTCAGGGCGCGACCGGGAAGCCCGGCAGATGCTCGCAGACCTGGGCGCAGCTCCCGCTTTCGCCAGCCCGTTCATGCGCGCACAGGCGTTCGCCGGCCTGGGGGAAACGACGGTCGCGCTTGAATGGCTGGAGAAAGCGTACGCGGACCGGGACGGCGTGCTCGTTCTCCTCGGTGTCGATCCCCAGTTCGATTCCTTGCGGTCGGATCCACGCTTCGAAGACCTCTTGCGACGGATCCGCCTCCGCTCCGAGGCCCGCGCTTCTTAGCCTTCAAATCTTCCGGGGCCGGGGAGAGGAGCGCGGCGGGCGGACGGGATTGCTGCGCTGGATCGGTCCGCCCACGCTCCCGGCGGAGATCTGAACGCCGGGCAGGGGATCGAGCGGCCCGGGGGCGGAAGTCGCCTCCATCTGCTCGAGGGAGAGCGGAGCGCGGCCGAGACGTCGGTCGAGCGTGGTGAAGAGCGGATCGGTGGGGAGCAGCTTGTCGTTTTCCGGACGCCAGTACTCGTAGTGAAGCTGGGAAGAGATGGCCCATCCCGTCGACCCTACCGCGCCCAATCGATCGCCGCGGGCGATCCGCTGTCCGCGGCGGACGTCGACGGTTTTCAGGTGGCCGTAGACCGTAGCGCCGCCGGCAGCGTGGGACACGACCACGACGTTTCCCAGGCGCCAGAACCAGCCGGCCATGGAGCGGCGCACCGTTCCGACGAACGCAACGGTTCCGTCGGCGGAGGCCACGACCGCGGACCCCTCCGCCGCGGCCAGGTCCACGCCGAGAAAGAACTCCTCCTCGCCTGTCCAGGCCGAGCGGCGCGGCCCGAAATAGGCCGAGGGCTCGAAGGCCGCTCCGACGATCGGCGAGATGGTCGGAACTCGCCGCGCGAGGTCCGCGTCCTTCCGCTCCGCCGCCGCGACGAGCGCCTCCGCGCGGTCCAGGGACCGGACATAGATCTCCAGGGCCTCTTCCAGACGGTCCGGCCGTGGATCCGCGAAGAGTCTCCTCTCCGGGTTGAGAGCCCGCGGCCAGACCGCGCCGGGGATTCGATAAAGAAACGCGACCCGATTGAGAAGGTCGCCCCAGGACTGCGCGCGGACCGCGAGCGCCCGGACCCCGTCGGCAGCGCGGTTCCAGCCTGCCTGGACGGCCTCGAGCTCTGCGGAATGCGCCCGGGTCGTCTTTTCCGCAAGCCTGCGCGCCGCCAGAACCGGTACGGTCAGGAAGAGCGAAAGCGCCAGTGCCAGGACCGCCGCCGCCGCGAGGATGAGGACCCGCTCCCCTCGCTCCTCGACCGAGAACGTGCGCACCGCGCCCCGGCCGGAAGCCGGATGGAACTGGATCTGCACCGGAGTGCGATTTTACGGCCAGCCCGACTCCTCACGGCTCCAGATGCGCTCGCAGGCCGAGCTCGCGGCGGTCGGGGCCGGCCCGCAGTCGGCTCGGCACGAACGCCCGAGAGAGCGAGAAGCGGAAGATCCGGGAACGATCGGGCGCGCCGTTCAAGCGGAGCGTGACGGAATCACCGGGAGCAAGCGTCCGCCGGAGAACCACGCCATCGACCCGGGCGACCAGATCCACAGGCTGCGAAATCGGGGGGCGGTGAGTCAGGCGCCAGCGCTCGAAATCGCCGGGGGCGAGCCACAGGGCGAAGCTCTTCGTCGTCCAGCGAAACGGCCCATCCGGCCCCTGCTCGGGCTCGTGGAACCCGATCCGCGGGCTGTAACGGAAGGTCGCCGCCGGCGATCCGGTCGCCACGATCCCCACGATCGCCGCCGCGGCCGCGATCAGCACCGCGGACCACCGAAACGCCTCCAGCCAGGCCGGTCCCGCGCTCCGCCCGCCCGGCGCCACCACCGAGACCAGGAGAAAGAAGAACAGGCTCGCGTCTCCCGCGAACCAGTGCGATCCGAAGACCGAAGCGAGCAGAAACGCCAGGAGCGCAACGGCGGCGCCGGCCGCGAGAGGATCAAGCTCGACGGAGCGGATCCGCTCCAGGGCCTGCCAGCCGAGAGCGACGGCGAAGGCCAGCGTCAGCAGGAAGCCGGGCACTCCGGTTTCCGCCAACGCCTGTACGTAGGAGCTCCCCGGATTGTCGCGCATGGCGATCGATCGATTCTCTTCCCGAAGGAGATCCGGGAGCGTCCAGGAAAAACTTCCCATCCCGCCCCCCTCGATGGGATGCTGCGCGAAGAGCGTCGCGGCGGCTTGCCAGAGCAGAGGCCGCCCCGAGACGCGCAGCTCCAGCGGAACGCGCGGATCGAAGCTGTCGGCGATGCGGCGCCCGAGAGTCCCCGGTCCGGAGCGAGCCACCAGGAGAGCGACGACGGCCAGAGCGGCCGTGAGAGCCGCGACGCCCGTCCAACGGGTCCGGGCCGGCAGGCCCCGCGCGATCACGAGCAGTCCCAGGGAGATCAGGACGATCAGAAGTCCGCTGCGTGAACCGGAGAGGAGAAGACCGGCGACGAGGAGGACGCCGACGAAGAGTTCCAGCCCCCATGCTCCTTTTCGAAGGGCGAGCGTCGTGGCCAGAACGAGGGCCAGCCCGCAGAGAAGACCCAGCGAGTTGGGATCCACGGCTCCGCCGGACAGTCGGCCGGTGATCCGCCAGAACCCGCGCGCCTCGGCGGGGAGCACGTGCAGGCGCTGCAGAATCGACGCGCCGGCCGAGACGGCCACTCCCCACATCGCGGCTCGGAGGGCGCGTTCCCGGACCTGCCCTCCCGACCGCCGCAGCACGAAGTAGAACACGGCCCCCGAAGCCACGGCGGCGAAAGAGAACACGCTCTCCCGGATCGCCTCGGCGTCGAGAAGCCCCTGTCCGTTCACGACCCGGCCGGACAGTCCGTGCAGAAAAGCCCACAGGGTCCGAGCCCGGGCGACGGCCAGAGCGGTGGAGGCGGTCCAAACGGCGAGCAGCGCTCCGATCCATCGGTCGAGCGGAGAGGGCTCGGGAACGGACTCGAAGTCGTACAGGAACCGAAAGGTCCACCCGGAGACGAAGCCGGCGAAGAGAAGCATGGGCCAGGTCGAGGGATCGGTCGCGCCGAACAGCCTCACCAGAAGGCCGGCGCAGGGGAAGAGGAAGGCGAATGCGACGACACCGCGGGGCCTCTGCTGGGCGGTGATCAGGGCCAGCGTCAGCGAGATCACCAGGACCGGCAGGCGGTCCGGCGCGCCGGGCGGAAAACCGGTCAGCAATAGAACGTACGCGCCGGAGACCGAGAGGAGGAAGAAGAGGAGGCGGAGGGGAGTCGAAGGGGATCGGACGGATTGATTCATTGAGTCATTGGGTCATCGACTCATTGAGCGAAAAGATCGTTCTTTGCGCAATCAAACAATGAATCCATCTCACAATGAATCAATTCTTCACCGGTGGTAGTCCTGCAGCGCGGCGACTCCGGTCGTCTCCTCCTGGCGCGCGCGGATCCCTTCCACCGCCGCAGCGGAAGCCGAGAGCGTGGTCAGACACGGAATCCCCAGCCGCAGCGCCGTGGTGCGGATCGCGGCCTCGTCGTAGTGAGACGCGCCGCCCAAAGGCGTGTTGATGACGAGCTGAATCTCCCCCGCCTCCATCCGGTCGACCGCATTGGGATGCCCCTCGTTGACCTTGAACACCCGCTGCGCCGACAGACCCGCTTCGCGGAGCGCCTGTGCCGTTCCCTCGGTCGCGCACAGCTCGAACCTCAAGTCGGCCAGCTCCCGCGCGATCGGGATCAGGTTCTTCTTGTCATACGGATTGACCGTCAGGAACGCCCGTCCGGAAGTCGGAAGACGGATGCCGACTGCCTCGCAGGCCTTCGCGAAGGCGTCGCCGAACCGAGGCGAGATCGACATGACCTCGCCGGTCGATTTCATCTCCGGGCCGAGCAAGGTGTCCTCTCCCGGAAACTTCTTGAACGGGAAGACCGGCGCCTTGATGAAGAAGTCGACCGGATCGCGCTCCGGCGGCAGGCCCAGAGAGGCCAGCGGCCGGCCCGCTGCGAGGAGCGCCGCAGCGCGCGCCATGGGGACGCCGATGGCCTTGGAGACGAATGGCACCGTGCGGGAGGCGCGCGGGTTGACCTCCAGGACGTAGAACGTCCCCTTCTGGCTGGCAAACTGGATGTTCACCAGACCGCGCACCTGAAGCGCCCGAGCCAGCCGGCGCGTGGCGTCTTTGATTTCCTCGACCTGGTCGGGAGTGACCTTCCAGGCCGGCAGCACCGAGAACGAATCGCCGGAGTGGATCCCAGCCTCCTCGATGTGCTGCTGGATCCCGCCGATCCAGGTCTCCACGCCGTCGGATAGCGCGTCGACGTCGTACTCGAAGGCGTCGTCCAGAAACCGATCGATGAGGACGGGATGCTCGGGAGAGCTCTCGAGCGCGCGGGCCATGTACGCCTTCAGGTGGTCCTCGTCGAAGACCACCGCCATGGCCCGGCCTCCCAGGACGTAGGAGGGACGCACCATCAGCGGGAAGCCGATCGCTCGCGCGGCCGCGAGAGCTTCCTCCTCCGAGCGCGCCTCGGCATGCTCCGGGGCGCGGAGCTTCAGGTCGTCGAGAAGCTTTCCGAACCGTCCGCGATCCTCCGCCAGATCGATCGACTCGGGAGAAGTGCCCCAGATCGGGTACCCCGCGGCCTCCAGAGGCCGGGCGAGCTTCAACGGAGTCTGGCCGCCGAACTGGACCAGGATTCCATCGGGCCGCTCGTTGTCCAGAACCGCCGCCACGTCTTCGAAGGTCAGCGGCTCGAAGTAAAGGCGGTCCGAAGTGTCGTAGTCGGTCGAGACGGTCTCCGGGTTGCAGTTGATCATGATCGTCTCGTAGCCGGCCTCCGACAAGGCGTAGCAGGCGTGCACGCAGCAGTAGTCGAACTCGATCCCCTGGCCGATGCGATTGGGGCCGCCGCCGAGGATCGCGACCTTGCGCCGGGAGGTCCGTTCCGATTCGTTCTCGTCCTCGTAGGTCGAGTAGAAGTACGGCGTCTCAGCCTCGAACTCCGCCGCGCAAGTGTCGATCGTCTTGAAGACGGGGGTCACTCCGAGCTCCCGCCGACGGGCCCGCACCGCCCCTTCGTCGCGCCCTCCCAGAGCCCGAGCGATGGCGCGGTCCGAGAGCCCGAGGCGCTTGGCGCCCCGGAGATCCTCCCGCGAGAGCTGCGTGGGGCGTCGGCCGGAGAGATTCCTTTCTGCCTCCACCATCCGGGAGATGGCGTCGAGGAACCACGGGTCGATGCGCGTGTAGCCGGCGACCTCCTCCACGCTCATCCCCGCCAGAAACGCGCGGCGGAGATGGAAAATCCGCTCCCAGGTGGGCACGGTCAGCGGGGCCACGAGCGCTTCGCGAGAAAGAGGCGGGCGTCCGTCGTCCAGTCCGTCGCGCCCGATCTCCAACGACCGGATCGCCTTGCCGAAGGCCTCCGCGAACGTGCGGCCGATGGCCATGGCCTCCCCCACCGACTTCATCTGAATGGTCAGCCGGGGATCGGCCTTGGGGAACTTCTCGAACGTCCAGCGCGGAATCTTCACGACCACGTAGTCGAGCGACGGCTCGAAACAGGCCGGCGTCTTCTTGGTGATGTCGTTGGGTATCTCGTCCAGCGTGTATCCCGCCGCCAGCAGCGCCGCGATCTTGGCGATGGGGAAACCGGTGGCCTTGGAGGCCAGTGCCGACGAACGCGAGACCCGCGGGTTCATCTCGATCACCACGCGCCGCCCGGTCCCGGGATCCACGGCGAACTGGATGTTGGAGCCGCCGGTATCGACGCCGACCTTGCGGATGATGGCCTTGGCCTCGTCGCGCATCTCCTGGTACTGGCGATCGGACAGCGTCATCTGCGGCGCCACCGTGATCGAGTCGCCGGTGTGCACGCCCATGGCGTCGAAGTTCTCGATCGAGCAGATGATGATGACGTTGTCGGCGCGGTCCCGCATCACTTCCAGCTCGAACTCCTTCCACCCCTCGACCGATTCTTCGATCAGGACTTCGTGCGCCGGGGATTCCGCGAGCCCGTGCGCGACGACGCGTTCGAACTCTTCGGAGTCCCTCGCGGCGCCTCCACCCGAGCCGCCGAGGGTGAAGGAGGGCCGCACCACCACCGGCAGACCGATGCGGGCGGCGATCTGCCGCGCCTCCTCGAGGGACCGGGCCCGGCCCGAGCGCGGCACCTGAGCTCCGATCTCCAGCATGGCTTCCTTGAAGAGCTCCCGATCCTCGGCCAGACGCATGGAGCGCTCGTCGGCCCCGATCAGCTTCACGCTCCACTTGTCGAGAATCCCCCGGTCGGCCATAGCCAGGGCGAGGTTCAAGCCGGTCTGGCCGCCCACGGTCGGAAGGATGGCGTCGGGCCGTTCCTGCTCGATGATCCGCTCGAGATATTCGGGGGACAGAGGCTCGACGTACGTGGCGTCGGCCAGCTCGGGGTCGGTCATGATGGTGGCCGGGTTGGAGTTGACCAAGACCACCCGGAACCCTTCCTTGCGCAGGGCCCGCACGGCCTGGGTTCCCGAGTAGTCGAATTCGCAAGCCTGGCCAATGACGATAGGACCGGATCCGATGACGAGGATCGACCGGATGTCGGTGCGCCGGGGCATTGCGGCGGCGGAGTTTATCAGCGAACGCCGGGAACGCGCGGGAACGCCGAGAACGCCGGGAAGTAGGGGGCCTTCAGGCCCTCGCCGTACTCTCGCGGCGCGCGTAGTCGACTTGCAGCGCGGGCGGTCGCTGCGCGATCGGCGCTAAGGATTTTCCAAACCGGCCGGGCGCTTCGCGAGCCACCGACGAGGGCTAAACCTGGATCCCGGTGCCCTTCGCAACGCGACCAAGTTTCGCGAACTGGATTCGCGAAACGACTCGCGTTGCGCGAGCCGGAGCGGAGCTTCGGGATCAGGTCGGCGGTCGAGCCCCTTTGGGCGAGCCGCCGACCGGTGCGCGCACCAGCGCGCAGATCCCGATGCGCAGCGAAGGCGAGGGCGAGGGTTAGCGAGGCGTCAGAACCACCGACGACCTGCCGGTCGACAGCGAGACCGGGGCGGCTGTTCCGCCGCAATCACTGGACAGAATCGTTCCGTACTTTCCGAACGAGTAAAGCCGTCCGCCGGCGAGGCGAACTCCGTACAGATCGTTGGCTGTCCCGGAGTCGGCGGGCGTCCACGTCGCGCCGTCGGCGCTCCAGACTTGAGAGCCGTTTCTTCCCACCGCCACGGTGAGCGGTCCGGCGGTGGTCACGCCGAAGAGGTCCTCCGCGCCCGCGCTCTGCGAGGTCCAGGCCACGCCGTCCGGGCTGGAAAAGATTTCTCCCGCGTCGCCGGCCGCGATCCACCGGGCCTGCGCGGAATTCCAGGTCACGTCGTTCAAGCCGCCGCCGGGCTCGGCGTGGCGCGTGGTCCAGGTGACCGCGTCCGAGCTGGAGAAGACGATCCGCGCGACCTCGCCTCCGACGGCGACGTAGGTCTTTCCATCGAAGCCCAACCCTTTCAAGGTGTTCGCGATCACGGTAGCCGTCTGCTTCCATGAGATTCCATCCGAGCTCACCAGAACGACTCCGCCGCTCCCCGCGGCCACGTAACGGTTTCCATCCCAGATCACGCGCTGGAGGTTTTGAGACGTCGGGGAGGGGACGGGCGCCCAGCTCCTTCCGTCGCGGCTCGCCACGATCCTTCCGCTCTCTCCCACCGCGGCAAAGCCGGTTCCGTCGGACGCGACGCTCAGGAGCCAGCGGTCGGTGATGCCCGAGGGCACCAGGGACCAGGCGCCGGGTCCGCTGTTGGTCAAAACGACCCCGGCGACGCCGACCGCGACGGTCAATTGTCCGTTCGACGCGAGATCCGCCAGGCCGTAACGGTATCCAGGCGTCTGCGCGGTCCAGGTCCGGCCGTCTCCGCTGGCCAGGATCGTTCCGCGCGCGCCGACGGCGACGATCGTGGACCCGTCCGTGGCGGCATCGAGCAGATCAGCGGAGGTCGGCGCTTGCCCGACCGTCCAGGCATGGCCGTCCGCGCTGGTCAGGAGCATCCCGAACTGCCCCACGCCGACGAAGCCCGCCGGTGTCCACAGCAGGGAGCGCACCGGGGGCGCCAGCCCGATCTCGCTGGCCGTCCAGCTCGCCCCATCGGCGCTCTCCAGAATGTTCAGGTTGTCGAGGAAGCCGGCGCTCGCCACCACGAATTCGCTGCCGTTGTCCGCAGCGGCGAACAGAATGTCGAGAGAAGTGAAGCTCGAGCGCGCCCAGGTCGCGCCATCCGCGCTGACCAGGATCGTTCCCTGGTCGCCCACGGCCAGGAAGCGCGAGCGGCTCCAGAGAACGTTGCGCAGCGGGAGGTCCGTGCCCGACCTGCGGGCGGTCCAGCGCTCTCCGTCGCCACTTGTGAAGACGGCTCCACCGTCCCCCACCGCCACCAGCAGCGCGCCGCCGACGGCGATCCGATGAAGGGTCGCGCCGCTGCGGACGGAGTGGACGGCCCAGTCGATCCCATTGCTGCTCGTCAGAACGGTTCCCGCCGCGCCGACTGCGACGAACCCCCGCCCGGTGAAAGCCACACCCTCCAGGTCGGTGCGGCCGCCGGAAAACCTGGGCGTCCAGGCGTGCCCGTCCGGGCTGGTCAGGATCGCGCCGGCGCTTCCCACCGCCACGAAGAGGCCCGCTCCGTAAGCGACGCCGGTCAGGCGGTTGCCCTGGGGGAGCGGATTGGACCATCGCCACGGCGAGCAGACTTGAGCCGCGGCGAGGGCCGCCGCCAGAGAGAGAGCCGCCGTGAGAGCCAGCGTTTTCGTCGAAGATCTGGACATGGGGCTCCCCCTTTTGGATCTGAAAGGCCTGCGGCCGATTATAAGTCCGACCCGTCTGCGGAGAGCTGCCTGCTCAGAAAAGTCTTAAACGCAACGGGAACGCCGGGAACGCAGCGGGAACGCCGCGAAGTGAAGTGAGAAGTGTGAAGTTAAGAACGGCACTTCGTCACTTCACTCGTTCCAACTTTACTTCCCGGCGTTCCAACTTCCCGGCGTTCCCGGCGTTTGAATCACTCGTACCGCAGCGCCTCCGCAATGTCGAGGCGCCCGCTGCGGCGGGCCGGAACCCAGGATGCCAGCAGGATCGCAGCGGCGGAGAAAAGAACGATGGCTCCCAGATCCGGGATTCGAACGTCGAAGGGGATGAAGGAGACGAAGTAGATCTCCGCCACGCCCGGCGGAAACGAGAGAATTCGCCAGGTCGTCGCCAGCCAGCAGAGAAGCGCGCCGAAGAGCACGCCGAGGATGACACCGCACCCTCCCAGCAGGGCTCCCAGGCAGAGAAACACGCGGGTGAACAAGCGAGGCTCGGCTCCCATGGCGTTCAAGACTCCGATGTCGCGCTTCTTCTCCTGCACGGTCATCAC
>DATFTF010000079.1:0-8414 GCA_035262245.1 Thermoanaerobaculia bacterium | reverse complement strand
ATTGTGGTGGCCTGCTGGTCAGCGGCGGCAACATGGCGAACTTCGTCGGCTTTCTCGCGGCGCGCCGGGCAAGGGCCTCCTGGGACATTCGCGCCGGCGGCCTGCGTCCCGGTCCGCAGCTGACGGTCTATGCGTCGGCGGAAACCCACACCTGGATCCAGAAGGCTGCGGATCTCTTCGGTCTGGGAACAGCATCGGTACGATGGATCGGCGTCGATTCCAAGCATCGGATCGATCTCGAAGAGCTCGAGCGGCGCATCCTCTCTGACCGGGCGGAGGGCCTCGCCCCGTTTCTCGTTGTGGGGACCGCGGGGACCGTGGAGGTCGGCGCCGTCGATCCGCTCCCGGCCATGGCTGAGATCTGCCGGCGCCACGGCCTCTGGTTCCACGTGGACGGGGCCTACGGCGCGCCGGCGGTGTGCCTGCCGGACGCGCCGGCGGATCTGCGAGGACTCGCCTCCGCCGATTCGGTAGCCATCGATCCTCACAAGTGGCTCTACGCTCCGCTGGAGGCGGGATGCACGCTTGTCCGCGAGCCGCGGCACCTGGCTGATGCCTTCAGCTTTCGCCCGGAGTATTACCACTTCGACAACGCCGACGGGGAAGAGCGCGTCAACTTTTACGAGCTCGGATTCCAGAACTCCCGCGGATTCCGGGCCCTCAAGGTCTGGCTTGGCCTGCGGCAGTCGGGACGCGAAGGGCTGGCGCGCTCGATCGCCGACGACTGCGCGCTGGCCCGGGCGCTCTTCGCCGTGGTCGAGCGGGCAGAGGAGCTCGAGGCGAAGACGTGCAACCTGAGCATCACGACGTTCCGATGCGTTCCGAGAGACCTGCGCCGGTCCGACCGGAGCGAGTCGGAGAACGCCTACTTGAACGACCTGAACGCGGAAGTGCTCAACCGGCTCCAGGCGAGCGGCGAGGCCTTCGTCTCCAACGCTGTGGTGGACGGCGAGTTCCTCCTGCGCGCGTGCATCGTCAACTTCCGCACCGCGCTCGCGGACGTGGAGGCCCTGGCATCGATCGTGGCGCGCCTGGGACGCGAGGTCGACCGCGAGAAGCGGCCGCGCGCCGCGGGCGCCACGCGTTAGCTCTTCTAGGCGCCGCGCGTCCTTCCAGTGCATGTCGATGCAGTAAGCACAGCCGTTGATCTACGACGCCCGCACTTTGATGTCCACCTCTGGCGCAGGCTCGGAATCCCGGGCGCCGGCCAGGTGATGGGATACGGCGCCCACAGGACCGCGCCTCGCGCGTGGGCGCCCGGCCTCCCCGCCCTTGTGGCCGACCGGCGCCCGCCATGCTCCACCTCCAACGAAACAGCCGCCGGCCGCGTCTCAAGGGTGGAAGGGATGAGAAGGATTGGAGACTGCCGTTGCGTTGCAGAATGGAGTGCGCGTCCGTGCCAGGGGAGGGGAGGAGAGCCTGGTCGAGACCGGTGATTCCGCGAGCGTCCGGGAACCCGAGGCCGAGCTCCTGGAAGGGGCCCGCCGAGGCGAGGTGTCGGCGTTCGAGCGTCTCTTCCAGACGCACGGAGCGCGAATGAAGAGTCTGGCCGCCAACCTGCTCGGCACCCCATCCGAGGCGGAAGACGCTGTCCAGGAGACCTTTCTGAAAATCTACCGGGCCGCGGCGTCCTTCCGCGGCTCGGCAACCCTCTCGACGTGGGCCTATCGCGTGCTCGTCAACACCTGCTACGACCTTTTGCGCCGGAGAGCCCGTCGGCCGGAGTCTCCGGTCTCATCGGTGGAGCCGCCGGTCGACTTCGGCTCGGCTCCAGCGACCGATCATCCGCTCCGGGTCGATCTCGCCGCCTCTCTCGCCGCGCTCGATTCCCGGCGGCGCGCCGCCTTCGTCCTCTTCGAGGTGGAGGGTTTCAGCCACCGTGAGGTGGGGGACATCCTGGGCGTGCCGGAGGGAACGTCCAGGTCGCTCGTCTTCGAAGCCCGGCGGGAGCTCCAGCGGCGCCTGTTGGGAAGCCGCGAGGCGCGCGCATGAGCCAGTGCCGGCGTTTCGAGGAGTGGCTGGACCGAGGCACGGAGAACGGATTCGCGGAGCTCGAGACGCACGCCGCGGCCTGCGGGCCGTGCCGCGAGGAACTGGAGCTCTGGAATCGGATCTCGCAGGCGGCGCCTTCGCTGCGCAAGCGCTGGGAGAGCCCGGGGCTGTGGGTTCGTATCGAGAAGTCGATCCACGAATCCCGGCGCGCCGATGAGGCGTCTCGCGGCCGGAAGGAGAGCCGCGCGTGGTGGCCTCTCCTGGCGGCGGCGGCTCTCTTCCTGGTCGCGATGATCGGACTCCGCGTCTTTCGCCCGAGTCTCGGGGAGCGCGAGCTTCTGACCTCGCGCAGCTTCTCCAAGCCGCTCCTGACCGAGGATGCTCTCTCCGACGTCGAGAAATCCGAAGAGCGCTACGTCGCGTCGATCGAGAGATTGTCACGGCTGGCCGAGCCGAAGTTGAGGCAGCCGTCGACGCCCCTGCTCATTTCGTACCGCGAGAAGCTCCTGCTCCTGGATACCGCCATTGCCGAGCTGCGTTCGCAACTGGATCAGAACCGTTTCAACACTCACCTGCGCAAGGAGCTCCTGGCCGCCTATCAGGAGAAGCAGCACACCCTCGAACAGGTGGTCAAAGAGGAAAAATCATGAATATCGACGCACGCAACGTTCTCCGCCAAACCGCGCTGGTTCTCGCCGCGCTCGGGGCCGCCGGCGCGCTCCTGGCCGAGTCCGGGCGCGAGGAATTCTCGCGGACATTCCAGAAGACCCTGCCGCTCAGCGCCGGCCAGACTCTCTCGATCGATCATCGCAACGGAGACATCCGCGTGCGCACGCATCCCGAGCCGCAGTTGGCCATCGACGCCCGGATCCGTGTCTCCTCCTCGGACCGCGAGGGAGCGGAGAAGTTTTCCAATGACATCCGGATCGAGGTGGAGAGCGGATCGAGCGGCGTCTCGATTCGGACGGTCTTTCCGGAAAAAAGCTGGACCTTCAGCGGCCGAGGCTACGTGTCTTACTCCGTCGACTACGACATCGCCTTGCCGGAGGGAGCGGTTCTGAAGGCCCGCAACCGCTTCGGGGACGTGGACGTGCAGGGATTGAAGGCCGGAGCGGACATCAGCGACAGCAACGGCAAGGTGGGGGTCCGCAATACCCGCGGATCCCTGCGGGTCGAAAACTCCTTCGGCTCGGTGGACGTGGCCGGCAGCGCCGGACCGACGACGGTCGTCAACGTCAACGGTTCGGTCACGGTGGCCGACGTCGCGGGAGACCTGGACGTCAGCGATCGCTTTGGCGGAGTCCGCGTGTCGAAAGTCTCCGGGCGCTGCACGGTCACCAACGGAAACGGGGACGCCGTGGTCGACGGCGTGGGCGGCGCGGCGAAGCTGACCAATTCCTTCGGGAAGGTCGACGTCCGCGGCGTCGGCGGCGCTCTGGAAGTCGACAACGCCAACGGACGCATCGCCGCGCGCGAGGTTAAGGGGGGCGCGCGGCTCTCCACGCGCTTCGGCGACATCGACGCCGCGGAAATCGGCGGCGACGCGACAGTGTCCAACTCGAATGGCGCCATCGCGCTGGCCAACGTGGAGGGCTCCGCCGACGTGCATGGCGGTTTTGGCGAGATCCGCGTGACCCACACGAAGAGCGGCGCGCGGGTCGTCTCGGGAAACGGCCGGGTCCAGCTCGCCGACATCGGGGGACCGGCATACGTCAAGACGAGCTTTGCGCCGGCCGAAGCGGTGCGGGTCGCGGGAACACTCACCGTCGAGAGCTCCAACGGCTCGGTCCGCGGGAGCGAGGTCTCCGGCGACGCCTCGGTGCGCACCTCCTTCGGCTCCGTGAGTCTGGACGGCATCGGAGGCGCGGTGGACGTCGAGAACCAGAACGGCGCCGTCGAGGCGAAGCTGTCGGGAAAGGCCTGCCAGAAGATCTCGGTCCGGACGTCCTTCTCGACGATCCGGGTGAACGTGCCGGAAAACGCGAGCTACGCGGTCACCGCGCGGACCTCGTTTGGCAGGATCCACAGCGACCTTCCCATCGCGACGTCCGGAGACGTCTCGGGAGAGTCGCTCTCGGGCAAGATCGGGGACGGCCGCTGTCCCATGACCCTGACCAACAGCAATGGGGCGATCGAGATCTTGAAGCGCTAGATAGGGACTCCAGTCGCAGACGATCTCCTCGCCGGGTGGGAAGCTGCGAATCCGCGGCCCCTTTTCGTTGGCCGGGCCGCAGCCGACGCAGCGGTTTTTCGGGGCCAAGGTCTCCTGAAGACTCTTCTCGGCGGCCATGACGCGGGCCCAAAGATGCCACCAAGGGCTTGGGCGGCGGAGCCTTCCACGGACTGTAGAGCCGGGGGGAACCGCTGTTCCGGTATCCTCCCGCCCGGCGATGATCCGCAGATTCCGGTCCTTGGTCCCAGCGGGACTGCTGGCCCTGGCTGTCGGATGCTCTTCGGCCGGCTCCTCCGCTCCGAACGGCGCGGCCCAGTCCGGTCCCGCTGGAGCCGCGGCGGCTGCGGCAAAGCCCAGCGTGGCGGCCGACGGTTCCTCGCCGGACCGGGCGGTGATTGTGCCGCGCGACTCCGAGAGCGAGGGCGTGGCCTGGGAGTACGCCTGGATCCGCGAGCACTACGGCGGGTACAGAAAAAAGGAGCAGGGCCTGGTCATGGATTCGGGCGGTCGCGCCCTCGATCGCGTCACGGTCCAGCTTTCCGACGGAACGGAAAAGACTTTCTATTTCGACATCAGCCGGTACTTCGGCCGGTTTTGAAGCCGCGCGTTCGCGCGGCACAGGAAGAACCCTTCGCTTCATGAGGGCTGGTGAAAACGAATCAGAGAACCCGCGGCCCCGCTCGTATAATCGCTCTTCCCGAGAAGACCCGCTCGAAGGAGGCCCGCATGCCGATCGTGGAGACCGAGACTAAGGGCGCCACCGGGGTGGCCCTGGCTGAAAAGAAGGACGTTCTGACAGTCATCGACCGGCGCACGGGCAAGTCCTACGAGATTCCGATCGCGGGAGGCACGATTCGCGCCATCGACCTGCGACAGATCAAGACCGGTCCGGACGATTTCGGTTTGATGTCTTACGATCCGGCTTTCCTGAACACCGCCGCCTGCAAGAGCCGCATCACGTTCATCGACGGAGACAAGGGCATCCTCCGCTACCGCGGATACCCCATCGAGCAGCTGGCCGAAAAGTCCAACTATCTCGAGGTGGCCTACCTGCTCCTGTACGGTGAGCTGCCCACGCGCGCCCAGTACGAGGAGTGGACACACCACATCACGTTCCACACGATGCTGCACGAGTCCCTGAAGAAGTTCATGGACGGGTTCAACCACGACGCGCATCCGATGGGAATGCTGATCGCGACGGTCGCCGCGATGTCGACCTTCTACCCCGACGCCCGCAATATCCACGATCCGGTCTCGCGCCAGAAGCAGACCTGGCGTCTGATCGCCAAGATGCCGACGCTCGCCGGGTTCGCCTACCGACACAGTCTGGGAATGTCCTACGTCTATCCGGACAACGACCTGACCTACACCGAGAACTTCCTGAACATGCTTTTCCGCATCCCGTCCAAGAGCTGGCGTCCCAACCCGGTCCTGGTGAAGGCCCTGGACGTCCTCTTCATCCTGCACGCCGATCACGAGCAGAATTGCGGGACCCACGCCATGCGGGGCATCGGCTCGTCGCACACCGATCCGTACTCTGCGGTGGCCGGAGCAGCCGCAGCGCTCTACGGACCTCTCCACGGCGGCGCCAACGAGGAAGTCCTGAAGATGCTTCAGGAGATCGGATCGATCTCCCAGGTTCCCGCCTTCATCAAGGAGGTGAAGGAAGGCAAGGGGGAGAAGCGCTTGATGGGCTTCGGCCACCGGGTCTACAAGAACTACGATCCGCGGGCCAAGATCATCAAGCGCATCGCCGACGAGGTCTTCCAGGTCACCGGGCGCAATCCGCTGCTCGACATCGCTCTGGAGCTCGAGCGGATCGCCCTCCAGGACGACTACTTCGTCAAGCGCAAGCTCTACCCGAATGTCGACTTCTACTCCGGGCTGATCTATCAGGCCATCGGCATTCCCACCGCCGCGTTCACCGTCCTCTTCGCCATTCCCCGCACCTCCGGCTGGATCGCGCAGTGGGGCGAGATGCTGGGCGACGGCGAGCAGAAGATCGCGCGGCCGCGTCAGATATATCTCGGTCCCGAAGAGCGCGACTTCGTGCCGATCGAGAAGCGCTGAACCACGTCGTAAGGCGTGAGGCATAAGGCGTGAGGCGGAGCGGCCGGCTCCGAGCCGTCCTCTTCGACTGGGATGGCACCCTCGTCGATTCGGCGGAGGCCAGCTTCCGCTCCTACGTCCGCCTGTTCGAAAGCTACGGAATCACGTTCGACCGCCCGCGCTTCGCGGCCACCTATTCGCCGGACTGGTACCGCACCTACGAGGCGGTCGGACTTTCGCGCGATTGCTGGCGCGAGGCCGACGCGCGATGGGTCGAGCTGTACTGTTCGGAGAAGGTGCGTCTGCTGCCTGGGGCGCAGTCGGCTCTGGCTCGGCTGCGCGAGGCCGGCCTGGCCACCGGGCTCGTGACGAGCGGTAGCCGAACGAGGATCGAGCGGGAGCTCGCGTCGCTCGACCTCGGCGCTTCCTTCGACCGGATCGTTTGCTGCGAGGACGTCCGCGCGCGCAAGCCCGACCCCGAGCCCCTGCGCCTGGCTCTCGAGGGGTTGGATGTCGCGTCTTCGCGCGCCGCTTACGTGGGCGACAGCCCGGAGGACGTCGTCATGGCCCGGGCAGCGGGCGTCTTCGTCGTCGGACTGGAGGGCGGATTTCCCAATGCCGACGCGCTCCGCGCGTCCGGACCGGACCTGATGGCGCCGACCATCGGAGAAGCGATCGCGCATCTGCTCCAGAGAGCCGGGAGCGTCGACTTCTAGGTTCTGACTCCTCAGTCCTCCATTTTCGAATCCCGAATCCCGAATCCCGCCGGATACAATCCGCCTCGCATGACGCCGGGCCAGATCGGTGCCCTCGTGGCTTCCTCCTTTGGCGCGGGCGTCATGAATGCCATGGCCGGAGGCGGCACGATCCTGACCTACCCGACGCTCGTCTTTCTCGGAGAGTCCCCCATCACCGCCAACGCGACCTCGACCGTGGCGCTATGGCCCGGCCAGATCTCCTCGATGTACGGCTATCGGCGCGAGGTCGCGGAGCATCGGGATTGGCTGAAGACCCTGTTCCTGCCGAGCCTCCTCGGCGGGGCCCTGGGCGCCGTGCTTCTTCTCAAGACGCCGGTCAAGGCCTTCGAGCATCTGGCGCCATCTCTCATCCTCTTCGCGACGTGTCTCTTCATGCTGCAAGGCGTCATCTCCAGATGGACGGGCGCGGTCGAGCACGCCGGTCGGTCCCCGGGCCGCCTGCTGGTGTCGTGGGTCTTCCAGTTCGGTGTCAGCGTCTACGGCGGTTACTTCGGGGCGGGGATCGGGATCCTGATGCTCGCGGTGCTCGGATTTCTGGGCCTCTCGGACATCCACGCGGCCAACGGCGTCAAGAACTTCTTTGCCATGTGCATCAACGGGGTGGCCGCGGCCTACTTCATCGTCCGCGGCGCGGTCCATTGGTCGGCCGCCGCGATCCTAGTCATTGGCGCCATCGCGGGAGGCTATGCCGGAGCCCGATTCGCCCGCCGGATCGGCCGGCAGAAGGCGCGGGCGGCGGTGATCGTGATCGGCATCCTGGTGGCGGCCCTTCTCCTCGCCGAGCAATCGCGTCGTTGAAGAGTCTCCTGGTCCTGTCGGTCTCCGCAGGCGCCGGACATACCCGGGCGGCGCAGGCCCTGGCCGCGGCCGCGCGGGACCGGGGCGCCCGGGTCGAGCATGCGGACATCCTCGAGTTCACGACGCCGCTCTATCGGCGTGCGTATGCGGACGGATATCTGCAGATGGTCCAGCGCGCGCCGGAGCTCTGGGGTTATCTCTACCGAGCGAGCGACCGTCGCAAGCGTCCGCGGCCGGCGCCCGGTTTTGTCCGCCTCTTCGACCGCCTGGAATTCGGCGCTTTTCGCCGCTTCGTGCGCTCCTTCCGGCCCGACGCGGTGCTGACGACACACTTCCTGGCCTGTCAGGTCTTCGCGCCGTATCGCAAGCGTGGGCGCGACCGCTTTCCTCTGGGCGTTTCCCTGACCGACTTCGACGCGCACGCCTTCTGGGTCCAGCCTACGGCCGATCGCTTCTTCGTTGCCACCGGGGAGGTCGCGGCGGTGCTTGCCGGCCGCGGCATAGCCCCAGCCAAGATCGCGGTGACCGGCATTCCGATCGCCGCGGCGTTCGCACGACGGCACGAACGGACCGGCGCCCGGCGAAGACTCGGTCTGACCGGAGATCGGCCGGTGGTTCTGATCTTGAGCGGCGGCGCCGGCGTC
>DATFTF010000078.1:0-5779 GCA_035262245.1 Thermoanaerobaculia bacterium | reverse complement strand
GATGCGGTGTGCGGTGGCGTCGGGAATCGCTCCCTCCAGCCCGTAGCCCACCTCGATGCGCATCTTGCGGTCTTGGGTGAAGACGAAGAGGACCACGCCGTTGTTTCTGCCGGCCTGGCCCGCGCCCCACTTGCGGGCCGCGGCGACGGTGAAGTCCTCTAGCGCAAAATCGTCGGGAATCTTCCGGTCAATCCAGATCAGAAGCTGGTTGGAGGTGTCCTTCTCGAACTGCTCCAGCCGGGCATTGAGGGCCTCCGCCCGATCCGGCGAAAGGACACCAGCCCGATCGGTGACGTACCGACTCGGCTTGGGCGGGAGCAGATCCTCCTTGGCCGCCCCGAGGACGGCCAAGGAAAGGAAGGACAGAGCCAGCGCAAGGCTCGCGCTCCGCCCCGAACTCCAGCGCGCCCGCCTCATCGATTCCCGATTCCCGTTTCCCGTTTCCCGGATTTCCTCACTTGGCCGGCGCCGGAGCCGCAGGCGTCGTCCCGAAGTTGAACTGCACGTTGGGCGCCCGCTCCGCCCCCGGCGCCGCCTTGAAGTAAGCCTTCTCCTTGAAACCCAATAGGTTAGCGATCAGGTTCGTCGGAAAGCGCAGACGCGCCGTGTTGTAGTCCTGAGCCGCCTTGTTGTAGTCCATGCGCGCAACGGCGATCCGATTTTCCGTTCCCTCGAGCTGGGCCTGCAGATCACGAAAGTTCTGGTTGGCCTTCAGCTCCGGGTACCGCTCGACCACCACCATGAGTCTCTGGAGAGCCGCGCCCAGGGCGTTCTGCGCCTGCTCGTACTGGGCAAGTTGGGCGGGATCGGTGGGAGCCTGTCCGGGATTGATCGTCGCCCGCCCCACCGAGGCGCGCGCAGCTGTGACGTTCTCGAGTGTCGACTTCTCGAACTGGGCGGCGCCCTGCACCGTAGCCACGAGATTGGGGACCAGGTCGGCGCGGCGCTGGTACTGATTCTCTACCTGCGACCACTGCTTGTCGGTCTCCTGCCCGAGGGACACCAGCCGGTTGTACGTCCCTGCCATGGACAGGCCGACGATCACGACGATCAGGATGACCAGGGCAAGACATCCCAAACCGATCTTTCCCATGAGGTGACTCCTTCCGTTGGGGGGATTATCTATCGACCATGACTGAGGACGCAGGACGGAGGATGCAATTTCTACCTCCTTCGTCCTAGGACCGACGTCCTATTTCCTCCAGGATCTTCGCCGGCAGGAGGGCCCGCAGGTTGCCGCGCCCTCGGCTCTCGATCTCCACCCGCGCGACCGCCGCTTTCTTCATGGGGATTTCAAGGCCCGACGTTCCGCCGACCAGTCGGCCGAGCAGAATACCGAGGTGCGGCTGGTGGCCCACCAAAAGAACGGCCTCGTGGTCGCCGGCCTCGATCTCCTCGAGGACCTCGTCCGGCTCGCGGCCCGGCTCGAGCGCCCGCGTCTGGCGAAAGCTCTTCTCCAGGCCCAGAGCCTTCACGGCCGGCTCGGCGGTCTGCCGCGCGCGGCGCAGCGGCGAGGCGAGGACGAGGTCGATCCCCGGATCGAGGCGGGCCAGACCGCGGGCCACTCCCTCGGCGCGCTTGATCCCATCCGGCGTCAGCTCGCGGTCCTCGTCGCGGCCCGAAGAGGCCCGCTCTTCCGCCGCGGCATGACGCAGGAGCCAGAGTTCCATGTCGAAGACCAGTCTATCCCGCGGAATCGGTGAGGGCGATCCAGGCGCCCTGCTCCCCTTCAACCCAAACCACCAATCACAAATCGCAAATCACAAATCCTCCGTCGGGATATCCTTCATCCCGCCATGTCCCTCCACCCCAACGAGCAGCTGGGTCCCTACGAGATCGTGGCGCCTCTGGGAAAGGGGGGCATGGGTGAGGTGTACCGCGCGCGCGATTCGCGCCTGCGCCGCGAGGTCGCGTTGAAGCTGCTCGCCGACGCGGAGGCGAACGATCAGGAGAGCCTGGATCGCTTTCACCGGGAGACCCACGTCGTCGCCGCGCTGAATCACCCCAACATCGTGGCCATCCACGACACCGGAGCGCACCGCGGCGTACCGTATGCGGTGACCGAGCTGTTGGAGGGCGAGACGCTGGCCGAGCGCCTCCGAGGCGGTCCGGTCTCCGCCCAGCGCGCCGTCGAGATCGTCTGCCAGATTGCCGACGCGCTCGCGGCGGCACACGCCAAGGGCGTGATCCACCGCGACGTCAAGCCGGAAAACATCTTCCTGACCCGCGACGGCCGCGCCAAGATCCTCGATTTCGGCATCGCGCGGATCGAGAATCCGAGCCTGAAGACCGGAGCGCTCGCCGGCATGGTCAAGCGCGGCTCGACGGGCTCGGGAATCCTGGTGGGCACCGCGGGCTACGTCTCGCCGGAGCAGGTGCGCGGCGGACACGCCGACGCGCGCAGCGACATCTTCGCGCTGGGCGCCGTCTTCTTCGAGATGCTCACCGGACGGCGCGCCTTCGCCCGCGACACGCCGGTCGACACGCTTTCCGCGGTGCTCTCCGACCGGCCCGAGAAGTACGCCGAGGCCGAGAAGATTCCGCCGGGGCTTCGCGGGTTCGTCCTCCGGTGCCTCCAGAAGGATCCCGCGGATCGGTATCAGTCGGCCCGCGATCTGGTCCTGGATCTGCGCGCCTACCAGGCCGACGAAATCCGCGGCGCGGCCGAGCGCATCACCTTTCGGAGCCTTCCCCCCTGGAAACAGCGACGCACCCGCGTGGCCCTGCGGGCGCTCGCCGGAGTCGTCCTGTTCGCGCTGGGACTCTGGGCCGGCTCGTGCTGGGCCAGCAGCCAGCGAACGGCGTCGCCGACATCGAGCCGGCGCTAGTCCCAGAATACAATCTATATATTGTATTCCGCTGGCGTGCCTCCCGCGCCGTCAGGCGGACGCGATCCCTGAATCCAGAGCCGCGCCGACAACCGGTAGGGCCCCCGCGTGCGACTTCGGTTCGGGGATCGCGCTGGTGCAGCAGGGGTCCGAACAGGCATCGTAGAGCGTGCGCCGCTGCACGGGCCGATAGCCGGCATCGGCGATCAACCGTCGCATCTCCGGCTGGGTCATGCGGTTGCGGGCGCCCGCGGCGTAGACCACGTTCTCCTCGATCATGATGGAGCCGAGATCGTCGGCTCCGAAGGAGAGCGAGACCTGGCCGATCTTGGGGCCCTGCGTCACCCAGGAGCCCTGCACATGGCGGATGTTGTCGAGGAAGAGCCGGGACACGGCCAGCGTCTTCAGGTACTCGAAGCCTCCGGCTTCCTCCACCTTGCCGTCGAGCGGAGTGTTCTCCTTCTGGAAAGTCCACGGAATCCAGGCCGTGAATCCGCCGGTTCGGTCCTGGAGATCGCGCACGACCCGCATGTGCTCGACACGCTCCCCGTGGCTCTCCCCCACACCGAACATCATCGTCGCGGTGGTGCGCATGTTGAGCGCGTGCGCCGTCTCATGCACCTCCACCCACTTCTCGGTCGGGGCCTTGGTCAGCGACCAGATGCGCTTGCGGACCGAGTCTTCAAGGATCTCCGCGCCGCCTCCGGGAATGGATTGAAGCCCGGCGTCCTTCAGCCGGGCGATCACGTCGCGCATGGGCCATCGCGTGACTTTCTGGAGGAAGTAGACCTCCGGGGCGGAGAGGGCGTGGAGATGGATGGTCGGAAAGGTCCTGCGGATGAAGCCGAACATCTCCTCATAGAACCGGAACGGAAGCTCGGCGTGGACGCCGCCCTGGAGCAGGACGCCGGTGCCTCCTAGATCGATCGTCTCCTGGATCTTCTCGCCGATCTGGTCGAAGGAGAGCACGTAGGCGTCGGGGTGCTTGGAGGAAGGCCGGTAGAAAGCGCAGAACTGACAGCGGTACACACAGACGTTGGTGTAGTTGATGTTGCGGTCGACGATGTAGGTGGCCACGCCGGGATCATTGTGGCGGCGGCGGATCTCGTCGGCGGCTCGACCGAGAGCAAGGAGATCGCCCTCGCGAAGAAGGGTCGCCGCGTCGTCCGCGTCGAGACGCCGGCCTCCGAGCGCGCTCTCCAGAATCCGGGCGGTTGCCGCGGTGCCCATCTGTGGAATTCTACTTCCGGGACCGCCGCTACCAGGCCACCGCGAGGGCTGCGGGCAGCAGCGCCGCCGCAAGCGCCAGCGGCGCCCAGGGCCGGTCACCGGAGAGACGCCCGATCCCCGCCGCCACCGCCAGGCAGGCCAGCGGGGCGAGAAACATGTCGTGCCGCGTCCCGCCATACGGGTAAAGATCCAGAAGTCCCGCCACCGCGCAGGCGGCGAAGGGAGCGGCCAGGAGCACGGCCGCGGACGGGCGCTGCGCGACGATCCCGGCGGCGCCGACAAGTCCCAGGGCCAGCGCGACCGCTCCTGCGGTTCTGGCGGAAAACAAGTACGTGGCCAGGGCCAGCGTGTCTCGGGCCACGAACCCCAGTGGCCCCTGAGCGCCCCGATGAAAGTAGCTCGACTGCAGCCAGTCCTCCTTCGCGTTGAGTTCGGCCAGGCTCCCGTGGAGGTGGGTGATGTGCGTCCTAACGAGAAACGTGAAGACCCCGGCCAGAGCGGCCTGCGAAACGATCCAGGCGGCGACAAACGCGGGCGGCGGCCTTCGTGTCCGCACTCGGAAGGCGGAATACATGAGCGCGGCGCAGATCAGAAAGATGGCGGAATAGTGCGTCCACAGAGCCAACGCTTCCAGCGCCGCGAAGGCGACGACGAAACGCGCTCTCCCCTCGTCCAGGGCGCGTTCGAGAGCGGCGAGAGCCCCGATCTCGAGCAGAAACAACAGGGCGTAACCCCGGATCTCCGAAGTCAGAAGGACCAGGGAGGGAAGAAGAGACGTAAGCGCGAGCGTGGACAGCGCCGCCGTCCTCCCCACGAGGCGCCGCGACCACAGGTAACTGACCCAGAGGAAGGCCACGCCGAACGCGATCGGCAGGAGACGCAGCTCCCAGCCGGTCCGGGCGACCCGCTTCCAGAGGTTCAGGAGGAAGAAGAAGAGGGGCGGATGGGGAGTCGTCAGGCTGTTGCGGTACGTCTCCATCCAGCCGCCGGAGCCGGCAATCTGGAGATGATACGACTCGTCCTTCGCCAGGACGGACCCCGAGCTGACCAGGAGCCGGGCGGCCAGACCGAGAAGAATCAGGATCGCCGCAGCGGGTTCGAGCCAGGCCGGAGCCTCCCGTCTACCTGGAAGCTCTCGGGGCCGTTCGAGCGAGGGCGTTCGCGGATCTGGCTCTGCGGAGGGCGGCGGCAGGGGCGTCGCTCCCCGGCTCATGCCGGGAGAAAGCTCAAGGGCCGTCGGACCGAAATCGATCCGCTTTCGGCGGCCATTCGGTAGAAGAGCTCGAGACCGGCCAGGTCGCTCTCGTCCAGCTCGTAATGCAGGCTGTGCCGCAGGTAGTCCTCGACGACGGCCTGCGACAGTCCTGTCCGGGCGGCCTCTTCGGCCACCAGACTCGCGAAGTGAGTCCTCCCGCTTTGGTAGGAGCGGCGGAGCAGGGCGCCGAGCTCCGGGGTCGCGGCCTCTTCGCGGGCGGCCCAGAACGCGAACACGAAGGAATGCCCGGACAAGGCCCGCCACTCGGCCGCCAGATCGAGGACCACCTGACCGTTCAGCCTGGTCTTCAGCGCCGGATCGCCGATGATGAGAGCGGCGTCGGTCGATTCGGGATTCGGGATTCGGGATTCGGGATTCGCTGGCTCGCTCCCGTCCGTCTCCCGTGTCCGGAATCCCGTGTCCCGATACACCGGCTCCAGTCCATAGACGCGCTTCAAGAGGATTC
>DATFTF010000077.1:0-5266 GCA_035262245.1 Thermoanaerobaculia bacterium | reverse complement strand
CCCTGCCCGTCCGGGAGATTCTTCGGATCGGCACGCAGATCGCCGAGGGTCTCGCCCGCGCGCATGCTTCCGGGATCGTGCACCGGGACCTCAAGCCCGAAAACGTCATGATCACGGAGGACGGGCACATCAAGCTCTTGGACTTCGGGCTGGCCAAGCTCACCCAGCCCGAAACCAGCGGGGCCGCCACAGCCGCCGCGACGGCCTCGGGAGCGACGCAGGAAGGGATCATCCTGGGCACGGTCGGCTACATGTCGCCCGAGCAGGCGGCGGGTCGCTCGGTCGATTACCGGTCGGACCAGTTTTCTTTGGGGTCGATTCTCTACGAGATGGCAACGGGCAAGCGGGCTTTCCTGCGCGCCTCCACGCCCCAGACGCTCGCGGCGATCATCCAGGACGAGCCCGAGCCGATCACAAATCTGAACCCGAAGATCCCGGCGCCGATGCGCTGGATTGTCGACCGGTGCCTGGCCAAGGAGCCGCGCAACCGTTATGCGTCCACCGAGGATCTCGCGCACGATCTCGCCACCTTGCGAGACCGGCTCTCCGAAGCGGTCAGCGCTCCGGGTCTGACAGCCGTTCCTGTACCGACGCGGCGGCGCTGGCTGATCCCGGCGACGATTGCCTCAGCGTTTCTTCTGGTGCTCGGAGTGATGGGCTGGAGGTTGCGCAGTCGCGACTACTTTTGGACGAGCCCGCTGGCGGGCGCTCGCTTTACACGCTTCACCGACTGGGAAGGCTCGGAGATCGACGCAGCAATCTCGCCCGACAGCAAGTTCGTCGCCTTTCGCTCCGATCGCTCGGGTCCGTTCGATGCCTGGGTCGGGCAGGTAGGCGGCGGCGCGTTCTTGAATCTCACCAACGGAAAGTTTCCGAATCAGCCGAATCTCGGCACGACCCGCAGCGTTGGATTTTCGGGCGATGGTGCCCGAGTCTGGCTCCAGGAACCGCTCCCGCCTCCAAAGCAAGGGCCGACCCAGCTGTGGCTCGTGCCCACTATCGGAGGCGCGCCGCAGCTTTTCCTGCCGAAAGCAGTGGAGGCGACGTGGTCTCCGGACGGAAGCCAGGTCGCTTATTTCTTCCCGCCGGCGGATCCAATTTTCGTCGCGGAGAAGAATGGCGCAAACCCGAAGCAGATCCTGGCCGACAAGCAAGGCTTCCACAACCACTTTCTGCACTGGTCGCCGGACGGGAAGTTCATTTACTTCGTGCGCGGCGTGCCGCCGGATGACATGGATGTTTGGCGGATCCGGCCGTCGGGCGGAGAGCCGGAGCGCATGTCGAATCACCACGGGCGCGTTGCCTACCCGACGCTTCTCGACACGCACACGCTCGTCTATTGCGCGGCTCGACCTGACGGAGGTTGGGGCCTCTATGGAATGGACGTCGAGAAACGCATCTCCCATCCCCTGACATCCGGCCTCGAGGAATACACATCCGTGTCCGCGAGCGCTGATGGCCGGCACCTGGCGGCGACTGTCGCCAATCCGGTCCGAAACCTATGGACTACGCCGATCACTGATCACGTTGTGGAGGAATCCGGCGTTGCGCGCTTCGAGCTTCCGAGCGTCAGGGCTTCCGCGCCGAGATACGGTCCCGACTACATCCTCTATCTGTCGTCGAAGGGCGGCGCGCAAGGGATCTGGAAGTGGAAGGACGGCTCGGAGACCGAGATCTGGAAGGGGAGCGACGGCCTCGTGCCGTTTGCACCGGGGGTCTCCGCCGATGGGACGCAGATCGTCTTCGTGACATTGAGGGATGGGCGGCACCACCTGACCGTCATGTCTTCGGACGGGACGAACGCCCATCGCATCGCCGAGACCCTGGACGTTGTGGACGTGCCCTCCTGGTCGCCCGACGCCAAGTGGATCGCCGCGGTCGCCAGAGAGGAGGAAGGTAGGACGAGACCCCTGTACAAAGTGCCCGCCGACGGCGGTCCCCCGCTGCGCCTCGTGGACACGAACACCTCAGACCCGGTCTGGTCGCCCGACGGCCGTCTGATTCTCTATTCCGAAAACTTCGGCGGCGGTTCCAACCTTCGTGGAGTGACCCCGGACAAACAGCCGGTGCCGCTGCCCGTCATCGGCGTTCCGTACGCGGGAAACCGTTACCACTTCACGCCGGACGGAAGGTCGGTAGTGGTCTTCTCTCATCGGGAGGGAGTGTTCGTCCAGGAAGCCGACTTTCGGCTGCTGGATCTGGCGACGGGGCGCTTACGGCAGCTCACAAGACTGCGGGGCGCGTTCGTGATGAGAAGCTTCGACGTCTCGCCCGACGGCAAGACGATTCTCTTCGACCGCTACCGCGAGAACGCCGACGTCGTCCTGATCGATTTGCCCCAGCGCTGAGACCGCGCCTCGTTTTTCACGCCCAGAAGCACAGGAGCCGGTAGACGTAGTCTCCGCAAGCATAGAGGTCGCGGTAAGCCTTGCCGCTCTCGATCAAATCGTCGATCTGCGCGTCGGACACGCGAAGGTCGGCCGCGAGCTCATCGCGGCGGCGCGACAGGCGCTCGAGAAACCATGCCACGGTGGGAGCGGCCTGAGCGGAGAGATCCACTTCTTCCTCGTGCCGGAACCCGAAGGCCCGCGCGGCGGCGAGGAACTGATCCAGCCGATGGAGCGCCCCGGGGCGGTCGACGGCGCGGGCGGCGAACTCGTCGAGGACGACCACGCGAGACCCAGGAGCCGCGAGCGCCCGGCACCGGTCAAAGAGCCGATAGCTCTCGATGTACTGAGAAGACTCCTGGAAGAAAATCGCGTCGTAGTGCCCCGACGCCTCGAACGCTTCGAGCGCAACGGTTCGGGCAGGCAGACTTTTTCCGAAGCGCGACCGGGCCATCGCGACCTGGTGCTTGTCAGGCGTGATCCCTTCGGCCTCGTAACCCAGGGCCGTCAGGCGCGCGAGCGTCCCGCCGGTTCCCATCCCGACATCCAGGAGCCGCGCCGGAGGCGGAGGAAACCGTTGAAGCAGAAGCGCGGTCGACCGCCGCTGGGCATCGCGCATCGATTCGCCAGCTCGCTCGAAGAGGCCATAGTGGAGAGACTCCACTTCTCCCTCTTCCGCGAGGACATGGAAGAGCACGTTCAATGGAAACGGAAATTCGCGGTGGGACGGTGTCGTCCTCATCAGGCGGGCGGATATTTGACGCTCTCCAGGAACAAGCCGGAGGGCGGCGCGGTCCAGCCGGCCGGCGCGTTGGACCGTTTCGCCAGGAGGTCTGCGACGCCGGCCGGCGCGAGATGGCCCCGACCGACCTCGACCAGGGTCCCCACCACGCGCCGCACCATCTTCCAGAGGAAATGCGAAGCTCGGACGCGGTAATGGATTTCGTGATCCTCCTCGGCGATCTCGCTCTCTTCCACGACCACGATCGTCGATTCGCGCCCCTCGGGATTCTCGCAAAAGGAGGCGAAGTCGTGGCGCCCGGCGAAAAGGCCGGCCGCGCGGGCCATCGCGGAGGCGTTCAAGCGGTCCTTGACCCACCAGACGAACCGCTTCTCCAGAGCGGTGCGGCGACGCGAAATCCGGTAGAGGTAGGTGCGCGAAAGAGCGTCGTGGCGGGCGTCGAATCGCGGCGCGGCCGGAACGGCCTCGAGAACGTTGACGTCGAAGGGGATCCTGTCGTTCAACTCCCAGAGGATGTCGCGGCCGGAAAGATTGCTCGAGACCTTCAGGTGCGCGACCTGGCCGAGGGCGTGCACGCCGGCATCGGTCCGTCCGGATCCGCCGATCGTGACGGGGCCCTGAAAAAGCTCGCGCGCGGCGCGAAGAAGAACTCCCTGGACGGTTCGGTCGGTATTCTTCTGCGACTGCCAGCCGCGATAGCGCGTGCCGTCGTACTCGAGCGTCAGCTTCCAGGTCGGCACCCGGGCAGGTTATCGGAAATCGGGAGTCGATGACCTCCGGCTCTCGCCGGATCCGATTTCCGATCCCGGCTCCGGTTTTCGGCCTAAGAGCTTGCCCGCTTGACCTGCAGCTCGTTGTTGACCCGCACGACGCCGTCGACCGTCAGGGCCACCTTCTCGGCGGCGAGCCGTTCGGATTCGTTGTGGACCTGGCCTGCCAGCGTCACCACGCCGTTGGTCGAGTTGACTTCGATGTTGGTCAGCGTCGAGAACCGCACGTCGGCAGCGAGCTTCGCCTTGACCGCGGACTTGATTCCGGCGTCGTCGACCTGACGGCCTGCGGACGTCGTGGTCTTGCAGGCGCCGGCGAGAGCGACAGCGAAGAGCGCGATCGCGGCGAGCCCGACCAGAGAACGGACACGAGTAGCCATGAGAAACCTCCCTTGTGAAGACTGGCTCCGGCACCGGTAGGTCCGGAGATGGACGCCTTCGATTCGCGGCCCGTCCGCGCGAACGGGTCGGCCGAATCTCGGCCTGACACGAGAGAGAGCACAGGCCGTGCCAGGTCGCGCGCACGGGGCCGCTAGAATCGTCAGCCAGGGCTGCGGAGGTTCTTGCTGGGCTGTCTTCTGCGTTTCATCGGGTTCCTGCTGCTGCTTCTCGCGATCGCGGTTGCGGCGCGGCGCCTGCTCGAGCGGACCGCGGCAATTTCGCCGCCGGGGCCGGGAGAGCGGGACACGCCCGTCGGGCCGGTGCGCTGGCGGACGCGCGAAGTCGCAGGCCCTCTCGAGCCGCCGGTCGTCTTCGTCCACGGTTTCCTCTCCTCGTCGGCGACCTGGAAGAAGGTGCTCGCCCCGATCGCGGCCGATCATCCGGCCATCGCGGTCGATCTTCCCGGCGCGGGCAACTCCGACCGTCCGTGGCCTTACGACTACTCGGCCGGAGGCGAGGCGGCGGCCCTCCTCAAATTCCTCGACGTCCGAGGCATCCGCCGCGCGGTTCTGATCGGCAACTCAATGGGCGGCGCGGTCTGCTTGATCGCCGCCGCGGCGCGTCCCGACCGCGTGGCCGCTCTTGTTCTCGTGGATTCCGCGTTCCCCGGTGTCACGATCCCGCCGGGGTTCCGGGCTCTGCGCACGCCGCTCCTGGGAGTGCTCCCGATGGAATTCTTGGTGAGGCCGGTGATGGCTTACACCCTGCGCCACCGCCTCTACGCCCGGGCAGAGCGCGTGACCGAGGAAACAATTTCGGACTGGTGGGATCCGATTCGCATTCCCGGGACGCGCCGGGCCGTGCTCGCTTTCGTGCGGACGAGCGAGCGCGGTTATGAAAACCTCCTGACCAGAGTCCGCACTCCGACGCTCGTTGTGTGGGGCAAGGAGGACCGTCTCCTTCCTGCCTCCGATGGCCTTCGGCTC
>DATFTF010000076.1:0-4189 GCA_035262245.1 Thermoanaerobaculia bacterium | reverse complement strand
ATGGTTGGCGATGACCGTCTCCGCCCCGACGAGCGGCACCGCGTTGGCGGGATCCACGACGATGTCGTCGTTTAACTTGATCCCATACGACTTCAGGAAATCCGCCAGCCCCAGATCGCTGGGCGGAGCCCCGGGCGTCGGCAGCATGGGATCCAGGAGAATGAGAAGGCGGCCTCCCCGGCCCGCGTACTGGGCGAGCTCCGCCGTCTCGGGCGGAGAGAACGCGGTGCGCGGGCCCGCGACGACCACGACCGTGGCGTCGGCCGGGACGGGACCCTTGCCGGAGTCCCAGGGCACGACGGTCACGTTGTCGCGGGTCAGAACCTGCTTCAATTGAGAGAACCCGCGGCCCTCCGCCGGGGAATCGAGCGAAGGCTCCCCGTGCCCGGTCGAGAAATAGACCTTGGTGACCTTGTCCTCGGTGACGTCGAGGAGGGCGGAGGTGAACGCCTCCTCCGCTTTGAAGGCCTTGATCTCCGGCTGGCCGCCGAACCCGGCGTTGGCGAAATCGAAATCGGCCATCTTGTCCTGTTCGATGTACTTCTTCTTCGCTCCGGACTGAAAAAGGACCGTGCCGTCGCGCAGGCCGAAGCGGCGCGCCAGGTCCTCCGCGCGGACCGGCTCCCGCCGGGGATCGACGAACTCGACGGTGATCTTCGAGGACTGGGCGCGGTAGCGGTTGGCGAGCTCGGACACCGGAGCGAACAAGCGGTTGCCGGAGCCCATGAAGACGGTCATGGAGACCGGCCGGGAGAGTCCCCGGACGACCTTGCGCGTGGCATCCGAGAGAGAGTAGATCTTGGCTCGGGTCCAGTCGCCGCGCGCCCAGTGCCGGGACGACAGGTAGTTGATCCCGAGCGTGATCGCCGCGGCCAGAGCGACGCCCACCGCGGTTGTAGACAGCCGCGTTCCCCGGACGCTCACGGCGTCTCCTTCTTGGCCGCGAGCGAGGCGGTGGCCAGGAACAGAAAGAACGCCGTCGCGGAGACGTAATAGATCACCCGCCGCGTGTCGACCACGCCGCGGGCAAACTCCTCCAGATGCGTCCACATGTTGACGTAGGAGAGCGCATCACGGTTCTTGGGATCGCGGATCAGGTAATCGAGCAGACCCGTGGAGAAGATCGGGACCAGCATTCCGAAGGAGAGGATCGCGGCGACGATCTGATTCTTGGTGAGGGTGGAGGCGAACGTGCCCACCGAGATGAAGTACCCGCCCATGAGCGCGATCCCGACATAGGCCGCGGCGACCGGCCCGAGATCGATGGGAGCGTTGGACCGCAGGATCCAGATGTAGATGAGCGAGGGCACCCAGAGGGTCAGATAGAAGCCGAGGGCGCCGGCGAACTTTCCGAGAACCACCTCGACCTCGGTCACCGGCGATGTCAGCAGAACTTCGATCGTGCCGCTCTTGCGCTCCTCGGGAAACAGGCGCATGGCGATGACCGGCACGGCGAAGAGCGTGAACCAGGAGGTGAAGCCGTTGGCGAAGAGATACAGGAGGGCCTGGTCCTTGGGGGCGCCGGGCTCGTTCAACACGGCGAGGATGATGGTGAAGACATACCCGTTCAGCCCGAGAAAGGCCGCCAGGATGACGTAGGCGAGCGGCGAGAGGAAGTACGCCTTCCACTCGCGCCCGACGATGGCCAGGAACTTCCTCACGACGGGGTTCCTTCCGGAGCAGGAGGCTCGGGCTGGGGCTCCGGCACCGGCTCCGCGGAGGCTCCGGGTTCGGTCTCGTCGTGCCGTGTCAGGCGGACGAAGATGTCCTCGAGGCTGGCCACGTCGCGCGCGAGCTCGCGCAGAACCCAGCCGCGCGCGACGGCGAGATGGAAGATGTCCTCGACCAGATCCGCTTCCGGAAGGCACTCCACGCGCACCCGCGTTTCGCCGTCGGACGCCGTCTCCTGCACGGCGACCACGCCCGGAAGCTTCTCCAGATCGCCGCGCGCGGCCACCGTTCCCTTCAACGCCGCCCGCACGACCGGGCTCCCGGCCAGGCGGCGCCGCAGCTCGGCCGGAGTTCCTTCCGCGACGATCCGCCCGCGGTCGATGATCAGAACCCGGTCGCAGACGGCGTCCACCTCCGGCAGGATGTGCGTGGAAAGCAGCACCGCCCGTTCCCGACCGAGAGTGCGGATCATCTGCCGGATCTTGATGATCTGCATCGGGTCGAGACCCACGGTGGGCTCGTCCAGGATCAACACCGGAGGGCGGTGAACCAGCGCGCCGGCCAGGGCGGTGCGCTGCCGGAATCCCTTGGACAGATTCTCGATCTTGCGGCCGGCCACCTCGTCCAGCAGGCAGCTCGCCACGACCTCGTCCACCCGCCCGCGGACCTCGGCGCCGGGGACGTCTTCCAGGCGGGCGCGATAGGCCAGGTATTCGCGCACGCGCATCTCGGGATAGAGCGCCGCGGACTCCGGGAGGTAACCGAGGCTGCTGCGCGCGCGGCGGGACTGCGCAACCACGTCGTGCCCGGCGATGCGCGCCGATCCGGACGTGGGTGGCAGAAAGCCGGTCAGCACGCGCATGGCCGTCGTCTTGCCGGCGCCGTTGGGGCCGAGGAACCCGACGATCTCCCCTTCGCGGACGGAGAAGGTCACGTCGGCGACGGCGACCAGCGTGGGGTACTTCTTTGTGAGATTCTGGACTTCGATCATTCCAACGGTCCTAAAAAAATCGCTGAAATCTAACATCTATTCCCGACCGGGCGAAAAACGGAAATCGGTAAACCGAAAACGACGGGCGGAGCGGACCGTTTTCCGTTTACCGTTTCCCGACCCTCGGCTATCCTCACCAATCGGTGATCTCCGTCGTCCACGTCTCCAAGACCTACGGCCGCTTCGGGAGGCGCACGCAGGCGCTCGCCGACGTGAGCCTGGAGGTGCGGCGTGGCGAAACGCTCGGTCTCATCGGCCCCAATGGGGCCGGCAAAACGACCCTTCTCTCCTGTCTGCTCGGATTTCTTCGTCCCGACTCGGGCGCCATCACCGTCGACGGGCTTGCGCCGGACGACCTTTCCGTCCGCGCCCGCACCGGGTACATGCCCGAGCGCCTGGGCTTCGATCGGGAGCTGACCGGCGCGGCCTTCCTGGCCCATCATTGGCGCCTGTCGGGAGGCGACCGGAGTCGGGTGGACGAGGAAGTCCGGGCGGCCGCCGATCGGGTCGGCCTCGAGCAAGGCGCCCTGCGCCGCCGCCTGCGCTCCTACTCCCGCGGCATGCTCCAGCGTGTGGGGGTGGCTCAGGCCACCCTGGGCAACCCGACCCTGCTCTTCCTGGACGAGCCCGCATCGGGGACCGACCCCCTCGGCGTGGCCCTGGTCCGGGAGCGGATCCTGGAGGCCAAGGCGCGAGGCGCCACGATCGTTCTGAACTCTCACCAGCTGCCGGAGGTGGAGAAAGTCTGCGACCGGGTCGTCTACCTCGACCACGGGAGGCTGGCGCGCGAGGAGACCCTTCGAGGCGAGAAGGCGGAGCACCGCAAGGTGCTCCTGCGGACCGACCCGGCGCGCGCGGCCGACGCCGCGGCGGTCCTGGCCGCCGCCGGCTTTGCGCCGCACCCCGAGGAGGGCGGCCGGCTCGCGCTCGGAGCGGCCCGCGACGAAGACGTGGCACGGGCGATCCAGGCCCTGGCCGCGGCCGAGGTTCCGGTCTTCGAGGCTCGCCCGACGGCGGACCTGGAGGATCTCTTCCGGGGGCCGGATCAGACTCCATGATCGAGATGAGCCGCCGTTTTCTCCGGCAGAAGCTGGGCTCGCCGGCAACAATATTTGTATTGTGTGTCCTCGCGCTGATGGCCTCGCTTCCTTTGAACGCCGGACAGGGCTTCGGCTCGACCGATACGCTCGCCGCCCTCATCCTCGCGGCGGGCTGTGTCTCCCGCGACGCTTCGAGCGGCGCTCTGCAGATGATCCTTTCCCGGCCGCTCTCGCGCGCCGGCTACCTGGCGGGACGCTACCTCGGCATCCTGGCGGCGCTCCTCCTCTTTCTTGCCGGGGCGATCGGCCTGGCGGCGGCTCTCCACGCGGTGATGGAACGGTTCAGCGGCGGATTGCCGCAGGACTTTTCGCTGAAGGCCGCGGGACTCGCCGCCGGACACGCCTTTCTCGGCGGAGCGCTCCTGGTCGCCGCGGTTCTGTGCTTTTCCACGTTTCTCCGCGGGTGGGGGGACGTGCTGGCCGTCGT
>DATFTF010000075.1:0-7675 GCA_035262245.1 Thermoanaerobaculia bacterium | reverse complement strand
GTCCGCACGCGCTCCTCGGGAGAGGGCGCCGACTGCGCAGGTCACGATCCCCGAGGAGAACGAGCATCCGGACGGAGCGGAGACGAAGGCCAGGCCGGTGGGAACGGTCTGGGTCAACACGACTCCCGTCGCGTCCGCCGGCCCGTTGTTGGAGACGGAGACGAAGAGCGAAATCGGCGCGCCGATCACCGCCGTCGAGGGAGCGGCGTCCGCGGTCACCGCGAGGTCGGCGGAAGCCGGCCCGGATCCGGCGGCGGCGTCCTGGAAAATGCCCTGGCTCGCGTTGTCGTAGGAGCCGCTGGCGCTCGTCTCGAGCCGTACGGCTCTCACCATGTACGTGTAAGCGCCCGCGGGACTACCTCCCGCCGTGGAATCGAGAAAGCTCGTGCCGCCGACCAGACCGCCGTTCAACCGGACGAAGGGGCCTGTGGGGCTGGGCGATCGGTAGACGTTGTAGCCCAGCACGGGGTCCGGCGAGGCCGTCCATTGCAACGTCACCTGCCCTCCGGAGGGGACCGCGGTCAATGCGGAAGGCGGAGCGACGACGTGCATGCGCAGCGTCGGATCTCCCATCAACGCGACGTGGATCGCCGGCCCGTAGGCGCCCCAGTACGTTCCATTGTTGTTCTGCGTAACGCGGGCGGAGTGCCCCACGGTCTCCCCCATGGCCATGTGATGGAAGTACCAGACCGGACGCCCGGACCAGGCGTCGGTCAGTCCGTAGGTCGTGGTGGCCAGAGGAGCCCGAAGGAAATTGTTGCTGCTGTCCCAGTCCCCGAAGTAGCTGCCGAAGAGCATGGTGAAGACGACTTGCGTGTCGGTGGTGGCGAAATTGGAGGTGCTCCCGACGCCGCCGGCGCCGGTGAAGGACCCGCCGCCGCATCCGTACGCCCACAGGTAGCTCTGCGTCGCCAGGGTCGTGAACCAGTCCAGGGCAGACACGTTGGCCGCTCCGAAGAACGCCGAGAAGTTCCGCCAGCCGCTCGAAGCGAAGGCTTCGCCGTAGAAATAGCCGAAGTTGTCGTCGATCAGTCCGCGCGGCTGCGCGGTGATGACCTTGTGGCGAAAGTTGTGGTCCTTGTTCAGGTACTGGCGCAGCAGGTCGAGCTCGGTCTTGGGAGCGAAGGCCGGCATGTTGGCGAGATCGACCCGCCCGACCTCGAGCTCGATCGCGGAAGGAGCGATGCTCTGGTCGAACTTCCCGTCTCCCGCGACGTTGTGCTGCCGGCCGGCCACCGTCGAGTCGTAATTCGTGACGTCGGTCCAGACCCCATCCATATCGCCGTAATAGAGGTCCGCGGGCCAGGCGCCGTAGTGGCCGCCGTGGCCGTCGGGAGCGGTCGCTCCTGAGTACGGGACCGGCACGTGCCCGAAGAGAAAAACCGCCTTCACGTTGGCCGGGGCCCGGGCGTATTCGCGCTCGATCCAGGCCTTCACGTTCGGCACGGTCTCCGTGCGCGCGACGTCGTGTCGCAGAACGATCCAGCCGTCCCCGGTGAGGTCCTGCTCCAGCCGGGAGAGCTCGGCGGGCAGATTCGCAGCATAGGTCGAGTCCACGATCAGAACGACCTTTCCGCGGGACTCCACCAGCGGCGCCTCGATGCCAGCGGCGATGTAGCCGTTGGCGCCCACAGAATTGGCAGCGTAGACCCAGTACTCGTAGGTCGCACCGACCGCGACGGAGGAATCGGCATACCCGGTCGCGCTACCGGCCAGAGTCGCCACCGGCGAGCCCCAGGCCGTCGCAGCGTACGTCTTCCGGTAGACGTTGACCGACGATGCTCCGGCCTTGGCCGGCCAGGAGAGTGTGATGCGGGGCGGCGACTTCTGGACCGTAGCGGACACTTCGATCGCGGTGTCCAGAGACGTTTGAGCGACTGCGGACACCGCCGAAAGCCCGAGCCACACCGCGACAGCGGTCAGCGAAAAGCCGGCTCGTTCTCTCACGATCCGCTCCTCTATTGAAAGTACCCGTTGACGTCGAGGATGAGCTGCGCTGTCCCCGAGGGCTGGTCGCACCGCACGGTCAGGGTGCCGCCGGTTCCCAGGGTGGCCACGGCGTTGTTCGCGCGCGTTTGCCCCGCCCCGTAATTGAGCGTCGAGACGAGCGGAGCGAGAGAGCCTCCAGGAAAGAGACGCAGGTCGCCCGCGACAGCGGGCTGCGTGACCGTGACGTTCAAGGACAGGGCGCGTGCGGTCAAAGGAACGCCGCAGACGGAGATCAGAGTCAGCGTCCGCTGCGAACCGGCGGATAACGACGGCCCGCCGAGCGGTCCCGCCGGCCCCCGGGTATCGACGAGCCGGCAGGGGGCAAGTGCGTAGAACGCGGTCGGCGTGGGAGCGCCGTACTCGTAGCAGCCGATGTCGTAGGCCGGGCCGATCGGCCGCGCCTTTCCGTCGATGTCGGTGGGCGCGTTGGGTTGGGTCTGGCCCTTGTCGATCGCGGGCGATCCGGCCTTCAGGTGATAGTCCGCGACGCCCGCGTTGACGAAGAGCGCCGCCGGAGCCGCGGACAAAGAGTGGAGCTCGTGCCCCGCGAGCTGCCAGTTCGCCAGCGTGACGCGCGTGCTGTCGTCGGGCGTCACGGCGTCCAAGATGTTGTAGTCGCTGTCCGTGTCGGCGACGTCCGTCGCGTCGCCGTAGTCGATGCCGCCGTGGTTGGGGTTGCGGTTGTAGAGGACGTTGTTGCGGGCGACATTGGATCCCGTGGAGCTCTTGAAGAGAAGAGCCCAGCGGCCGTCGCTCGCCATGTCGATGGTGTTGTTCAGAATCTGCATGCCCGACGGGCCCGCCGCTCCGTCGATCTGGAAGCACGCGATTCCCGAAGCGTGGTTGTTGTAGAGCAGATTGTTGCGAACGATCGAGCTCTGCACGCCGTCGAGATTGATGGCCGAGCCGCCGGCCGTCCCGTTGTTCCAGATCACGTTGGCCTCGAGCACCGCGCCGGTGATCAGGCCGGGCGGCCCCTGGGAGAGGTCGGCGTTCAACTGAAGGCCGCAGCCCGCGTTGTCGTGCAGCCGGTTGCCCCGCACGACCGGGCGCTGGCTGCTGTTGGAGACGTAAATGCCGTGCTGCGTCCCGCTGGCATAGCACTCGTTGTTGACGAGCAGGAGGTCATCGGCGAAGTCGGTGAAGATGCCCCAGGTGGCGTTGTTGCCGTAGACGCCGTTGGCCACCGTCACGTGGTCGGCCTGGTCGATGCGGATCGCGGCACGGTTGGCGTTGAAGCTGCGCAGGCCGTCCAGAACGACGTACGAGGAAAACAATATATGTATTGTGTCCCGATTGTCCGATCGGTCGGTAGTGGGCGTGACGACCGCGCCCTGCCCCTGGGCGCGGATGGTGAAGACCGCCGCAGGCGTTCCCGACATGCCGTCGAGGTCGAAGCCCAGGTAGCTGCCATCGGCGACCGAGACCGTGTCGCCCGGGTTCGCAGCCGAAATGGCCTTGCGGATCTCGCGAAAGGGCTTCGAGGAAGTTCCGGGGTTGCCGTCGCTGCCGGTAGGCGCGACGTAGTAAGTGGTCGCGGCCTGCGCCACGGTGAACGTCAGGAAGCCAGCGACGCCGGCGAGAAGAAGGAGGACCCTCAGCCGCCGCAAGCCGATGGCGCTTGCCGGCGCGGACCCGCTCTGCAAGGTGGGGAGAAAAGAATCCCGCGGCCGCCCCGCGATGCTCTTGTCTCCCCGCCCGGCGAAGGACAGGGATGACATGGTGAACGATTCAGTTTAACCCATCCGATCTGCGGAACCGGGAGCTCAGCCCTGGCGTCCGAAATGCTGTAGAGTCCTTCCAAAGTCTTCTTGCTTTAGAGGTTACCCGACAGGAAAGGAGGCCTCTTTACCGCGACCGTGGCCGCCGACTACGGCGGTTTCCTGGCCCCGGGCTTCGCCTTTGCAGCGCCGTTGAGCGGGTACAACAACGCCCTGACGGTGAAAACGACCGACGCCGGCGGAGGTCTCGACGACCGGTCCTTCACCGTCGCCGTCATCTGTCCTTGAGCCCGTGTCGCCGTCCGCCCTCGGTCTGTTCGTCTCTCACGGGCAGGTAACGAATAGGCCGAACGCGTTGTCCTTGAACGCGTGGGTCGTCGTGTCGTCCATTTCCACGAAGAGGCTCGAGGTGTCCACGGAACGGCCGGCCACCGAGATCGTGGCGTTCCCGAACTGCCCGCCGAAGGTCGAGAGTCCGGGAGACCCGATCCAGAAACAAAGACTGAGGTCACGGTCGAAAGTGATCTGGTACTGGCCGGTGGCGAGTTTCACGGAGCCTGTGGCGTGGAGTCCCCGGGCCAGTGTTCCGTCGGCGTTGACGAACGCGGCGAGAACCTTCGTGACGTAGTAGCCGTCGACATCGACGATGAGATCCGTGCCGTGGACGTCGGCCCGCACCGCGATTCCGTTGTGTCCGCCGCCGCTCGGTCCCATCGGGACGGTCGTGGTGTTGGCGATGTTCTCGAGCTGGTAGTTCAGGACCGAGCTCTTGGGAAGGGCGCCGCCGCCGGCCGGAAAGGCCCGGATGTCGCCGGGCCCGGAGAAACCGGTGACCGTGAAAGTCGCGGAGAGGGCTTCGGCCGTGTCGGGAATTCCGCAGTCGGTCAGGGTCCCGGTGGTCGTGCCGGTGATCTGGAACGTCCGCACGGAACCCGCGACGAGCGACGGGGGCCCGTAGTCGCCGGAAAAGCCGGACAGGAGCCGGGTGTCGATGATGCGACAGGGCGTGATCGCGACAAAGCTCAAACCGTTGGTCAGATCGTCTCCCACCGCGACGGAGCACGCGCCGAGAAGACAGGCACCAGCCAGGAGCGAGCGTAGAAAACGCATGGCCGACCTCCCCATTAGTCGAAAAGAACCCGCCCTGCGTCCGAGCGCCCCCCTGGACGCCTGGTCGCCTTTGGAGATCAAGTGCGGGAGAGAGGCCGGCTATCTCACCGCGCGGAAGGGCTAGGGTTCCGGTGCCGTCCTCACGGCTGGGGCTCCTGCAGCGGCAGCTCGCGCACGCGCTTCCCGGTCCGCCCAGGCTTGCGTCCAGCCCAGGCGCTCCGCCGTCTCCATATTGACTGTCCCGTCGGCGTTGTAGGTCCCGTTCGCGATCAGACGGCGCTTGGCCTCCTCGGTCAGCCAGGCCGGCATGCGGTCGTTGGCCGATCTGGGCCGGAATTCCTCCCCGTCCCCGACGGCCTGAAAGTCCCGAAACGCGCGGCGAATCCCCTGCACCAGGTAATGAAACGCCACATCCTTGCTCGAACGAACAACGATGCGGTCCAGACCCACATCCTCGGCGTAAAGCTCGGCGAAGGCTCCGAGCGGCGTCAGCTGGATGGTCAGGCCTTCGGCGTCGGTCACGAGGCGAAAGCTCTCCGGCACCTCGATGACCGCCTGTCCGTGGACCGTTCGTCCGGCGCCGCGGAAATAGGTCCCCGCCTCCGGCCCTTCGAGCGAAACGTAGCGGATGACCTTGGCGGCGTCGGTGGGATGCGGCTCGATGAAGGATTTCGTGCCGGTCGCGCCGGTGTCGCCGTAGGAATAGACGCCGTAGTGGCCGGACCAACCCAGGAGGCCGACCGCCAGGACGTTCCCCAGCGCATCGAACAGAACGCCACTCGTCCCCTGGGAGATCGACGCTCCCTGAACTCCGTTGTCCATTCCAAATCCGAGAACGCCGCTACGGCTGAAGAAGGTGAAGCTCGAGGCCGGCATGAACGAGTTGTCGTAGCCCAGGACTCCGGACACGCCCATCGAGCTGCTGTTGGTCGCTCCATAGACGCCGTAGACCTGTCCCGTGGTCGCCGTAGAGATGCTGATGATCCCGTTGCGCGCTCCCTGGATGTAGGCTCCGTCGCGGCCACCCGAAGCGTAAAGGCCGTCCTGACTCAGGCTCTCCCCCCACAGGCCGTTGTAGGTTCCGCTGTGACCCTTGACTCCGACGTTGCCGGCGCTCGTCCCGTAGACGCCGATGCCCGTCGGACTGTCCCCCCAGACTCCGTAGCCGCCCCCGTTGGAGTTCGTGGCATACACCACGCCGCTCCCCGCAACGCTCCCCTGCACGCTGAAGGGCTGGCCGAGATTGAGGACGTCAGAGAAATAACCGTCGATGTCGATGATCAGATCCGTCCCCGACACGCCGGCCACCACGGTAATTCCGCCGCCGGTTCCCGCAGCAATGATCGCAGCGTTGGCGACGGTCTCACCCGCGACGTAGTTGAGAGTCGAGACCACGGGCACCGGTCCGCCCTGCGGATACACCTTGAGGAAGCCCGGGCCGGAGGTGTTGGTCGCCGTCACATTGAGCGAGTACGCCTTCGCCGATCCGGGTAGCCCCGCGCACGGTCCGGAGGGGAGCGCGAAATCACGGGAGACGCCCGGAGCGAGTGCCGGGCCGCCGAAGGGTCCCGCGGGTCCTCGTGTGTCCACGATCCGGCAAGGCGCCACGCCGAGGAAGGGCAGCGGCGTGGTCGTGACCGCCGTCCCCCGCGCGCCCGGCGACGCGGAGGCGGGTGCGGCCCAGTCGGCCACGATCGCACCGGTCTGACCCTGGCCGGCCTGGCCGATCAGTCCCATCGCCACAAATGCCGCGAGAATCCTCGTCCGCATCTCCATCCTCCTCTGCAGCGAGGCCGATGCGCGGCTCGGAGAATCCCGGCCGTTTCCGCCTCGCGAAATGAAGGGCCCGTGAACGCCGGCTAGCGAGCCGGCGCCGCCGCGGCCTGCGCGGCATTCTCCGACAACGCTCGGGCCCTGGCCTCGCGCTCCGCCCAGATCCTCGTCCATCCGGCCCGTTCCGCGGTCGCCATGTTCACGGTTCCATCCTCGTTGTAGGTGCCGTTGGCGATCAGGCGCTTGCGGGCCTCTTCGGTCAGATAAGCCGGGATTCGATCCGAGGGGGAGCGCGGCATGAACTCGTACCCGGTGGCGATCGGATCGAAGTCCCGGAAGGCTCGCCGGACGCCATGGACGAAATAGTCGAGCATCACGTCGCGCGATGTCCGCACCACGATCTGGAAGAGGTCTTTGCTCTCCACGTAAACCTCGGCGAACGCGCGAAGCGGCGTCACCTGGACCGTCAAGCCCTCCTCGGCAGTCACGATGCGGAAGTCCTCGGGGACCTCGATCATCGCCCGGCCGTTGACCGCGGTCACCGTGCCGCGAAAATATGTTCCCACCTCCCGGCCCTCGAGCGAGGAATAGAGAATCACTTTCTTCGGATCTCTGGGATGCGGCTCGACGAAGTGCTTGGCCCCGGTCGCCCCGAAGTTGCCGCCGGAGAAGACGCCCCAAGGTCCCACCGTCGCGTCGAAAGAGGTTCCAAACGCCGTCCCCAGCAGGCCAAACTGTGTCGTGTCGTTGCCCGCGTCGTAGAGCTGACCGAAGACCGCGGTCAGGCGCGACCTTCCGATCACGCCGGCGTAGTCCTCGCTGTCGCCGATGACGCCGGCGGTGCCCAGAGGGGCCGTCGGATCGAAGTTGGAGAGGTCGACTCCGCGAACTCCTCCGGTATTCGGCGTGTTGCTCCCGCTCGCTCCGAGTACGCCGTAGACGACACCGTTGACGTTGGAGCTCGAGCCGAAGACGCCGGCGGAGTTGGTGAACGTGTCGATCACGGTCCCGTGGACGCCGTAGGAGAGCGTGACCGTGGCGGTGGAGGAGCCGTAGACGCCGGCCGAAGCCACGCCGGGGCT
>DATFTF010000074.1:0-8322 GCA_035262245.1 Thermoanaerobaculia bacterium | reverse complement strand
CAACCCGGAGATTCCGACGTACCTTCGCGAGATCATCCAGCGCTGTCTGGCGGTCGATCCGGCGCTGCGATACGGCTCGACGGCGGAGATCCTGTCCGAACTGCGCGATGCCACGTTCCGCCCGACGATGCGCTATCGGATGCGGCGGCGGCGCTGGTTCGGCCCGGCGGGCGCCGCGGTGGCCCTGATTCTGATCGGCGCTGCGGTCTGGTGGATGCTCGGGCGCCGCGCGGCGGCGCCGGCGGGACCGCGAAAAGCGGAATCCGTCCTGATCGCGGACTTCCAGAACAAGACGGGCGATCCGGTCTTCGACGGCACCCTGGAGCCCGCCTTCGGCCTCTCGCTCGAAGGCGCATCCTTCATCACCGCTTACAACCGCGGATCGGCCCGCAAGCTCGCCGACCAGCTCCAGCCGGGCTCGGCCGGCCTCGCCGAGCCGCTGGCGCGCCTGGTCGCCGTTCGGGAAGGCGTCCAGGTAGTGACCTCCGGTTCGATCGAAAAGAACGGCTCCGACTACGTGGTCGCCGTGCGAGCCGTCGATACGGTCACCGGAAAGCCAATTGCACAGGCGGAGGAGAAGGCCTCGGGCAAGGAGGCCGTGCTCACGGCAGTGGCCCGCGCGGCCGCGGAGGTCCGCAGAGCGCTCGGCGACACCACTCCCCCGTCCGTGCAGCTCGCCGCCGCCGAGACTTTCTCGGCCGGCTCTCTCGATGCCGCCCATGAGTACGCCGTGGCTCAGGAATGGCAGTGGAAGGGACAATGGAACGAGGCCGCTCAGTACTACCACAAGGCCCTCGAGCTCGATCCGAATCTGGGGCGTGCGTACGCGGGTCTGGCGGCCGTCGAGAGCAACCGCGGCCGCCGCGAAGAGGCGGAGAAGAACTACCGCCTCGCGCTCGCGCGTCTGGATCGGATGACCGATCGTGAGAAATACCGGACACGCGGCGGTTACTTCCTTCTGACCCGCAAGCCCGACAGCGCGATCGAAGAGTTCACGGCCCTGCTCAAGGCCTATCCTGCCGACACCGCGGGCATCGGAAACCTCGCCTTCGCCTACTTCGTCAAGCGCGACATGGCCAAAGCGCTCGAGTGGGGGCGGCGCGCCATCGAGATCTACCCGAAGGACGTTCCTCGGCGCAACAACTACGGCTTGATCGCCATGTACGCCGGGGACTTCGCCACGGGCATTCGGGAGCAGCAGACCGTTCTGCAGATGAACCCGAAATTCGTGCTCGCTTACGTGGGACTCGCCCTCTCGCAACTCGGCGCCGGCAAACCGGAGGACGCGCTGGCGACCTGGAACCGCCTGGCGGCGCTCGGCCCGGATGGCGCCTCGGCCGCCGCCGCCGGTCTGGCGGATCTCGCGCTCTACGAAGGACGCCTGGGGGACGTTCCGGGGATTCTCGAGAAGTCGATCGAGGCCGATGTCGCCGCCGGCAACGGCGACGCGGCCGCGAGGAAGCTCCTCCAGCTGGCGCAGGCGCATCTCGCTCAGGGGCAGGCGGCCCGGGCGGTTTCCGAGGCCGACCGCGCCCGGAGCCTGAGCAAAGACGTTTCGGTCTCCGTCGGTGCGGCCCGCGTCTGGATCGAGGCGGGTGAGGAGAAGAAGGCGCTGGGCGCGGCCGCCGAGCTGGAGCAGAGCGTGGAGTCGGATCCTCGGATGTACGCCGCGCTCGTCAAGGGGGAGGCGGATCTGAAGCGCGGCGACGTCCGCAACGCGATCCTTCGCCTCCAGGATGCGCGTAAGCTGGCCGACGCCTGGCTGGTCCGGTATGACCTCGGGCGCGCGCACGTCGAAGTCGGAGCCTTCACCGAGGCGGACCAGGAACTCGACGTGTGCTGGAAGCGCCGCGGCGAGGCCGTGGCCGTCTATCTCGACGAGGTACCGACCGCCAGCCTGGTTCCCCCCGTCCAGTATTACCTGGGGCGCGCCCGCGAAGGCTTGAAGAGCGCCACCGGCGCCTCCGACGCCTACAAGAGTTACCTCTCCGCTCTCAAGGGCGTTGGTGGGCCGCTCGCCGCCGACGCTCGACGCCGCCTGGGCGAGAAGTGACGGGCGGCGGCAGAACCGCCGCCCGAGCGCCTCACTGGAGCCGGAGAGTCGTCGCCCGGGGAGCGCTCCCGTCGTTCAACTGCAGCACGATCGTGTAGCAGCCCGGCCCGTTCGGGACGATCGACGTGGTATCCCAGTTGAAGATGAAGCCGGAGCTCGACGAACGGAACGTGCTTCCCCCCGTTGCTCCGGAGGTCGGCGAGTAGAGCACCGTCGCCGAGCCTGTCGGGGCGCCCGAGCAGGTCGTGTTGCGGACCGCCTGAAGCAGAGTCGTGGACGACAGGTCGGTCACGTTGTGGCCCGAGCTGTCGAAGAGCTGCCACTTGATGGCCACCGCCGAGCCCAGATTCTGATTGCCCGAGAACGACGGGGAGGCAAGCGTCCCCGCGGTCGCCAGCGGGCTGCCGAAGCCGACGAAGGTGTAGAGCGGCGCGACCGGGTTGACGACCTGGACGAGCGTCGCGGAGAGGCTCGGCGCGAAGTTGGCGTCTCCGGAGTAGGAAGCGGAGATCGGATGGTTTCCGACCGCCAGTGCCGACGTTGTGAAGCTCGCGCCCGCGCCCGAAAGCGCCACGGAGCCGAGCAGCGCCGCCCCGTCGCGGAAGGAAACCGTGCCCGACGGCGAACCGGCGCCCGGAGCGGTCACGGTGACGGAGGCCGAGAACGTGACCGCCTGCCCAAGGAGCGAAGGATTCAGACTCGATGTGACCGAGGTCGAAGTGCCCGCCGCGTTGACCGTCAGGAGATTGCCTCCCCCGCTGGCCTGATGGACCGCCGATCCCGGATAGCTCGCCGAGATCGTGCGGGAGCCGGGCGAGACGGGCGTGATCGAGACCGAGCAAGTCGAGACTCCGGGCGCGGATGGCGCGAGCAGGCAGCTTCCGGACGAGAGCGCCGGATCACCGGACACCGTCACGGTTCCTGCGGGGCTCGCCGCCGCACCGCCGGCCTGTGTGTCCGCGACGGTGGCCGTCACCGAGGTCGTCTGGCCGACCACGATCGGATTGGCGCCGAAGGCGACCGAGGTCGTCGTGGCGCGTCCGCTGACGTTGATTGTGAAGCTCTGAGTGGCCGACTGAGGAGTCGGGCTCGAGGAGTCGGTCACCTTTACCGTGAAGTTGAACGAGCCGGAGCCGCTCGGGGTCCCCGAGATGACGCCGCCCGGCGAGAGCGTCAGCCCGTTGGGGAGAGCGCCGGAGGCAAGCGTCCACGTGAGGGTGCCCTGTCCGCCGACGGCCGTGAGCGTCGTGCTGTAAAGCGTGCCCACGACCGCCGCCGGCAGCACGCCGCCGTTGCCGGCCTGGATGAGGAGCAGCAGCACGAAGGCCGAGCCCGGCGCTCCGGTGTTGGCGCCGTGCGCCGTGATGACCGGCGTGAGCTGCTGGACGAGCTGGGCCATCTGGCCGGTCGCGCCGCGCAGGGTGACGAAGATCGTTTCGCCGGGCCGGATGGGCAGGGTCGTGTTGGCGGTGCCGAGAATGTCCGGGTTCGCGGCATCGGCCAGCGTTGAAAAGATCGGCGGATTGTCGGCCCTCGCCAGGACGACCCCCTGCGGCACGCTCTGCAGCGTGCAGCCGACGCTCGTCGGCGCCGTGGAGTTCTTCGTGGCGATGAGCTGCAGCGGCGTGTTGTTCGGGTTGTTGCCGTAGAGGGAAACACGATAGGAGTGGGTCGTGTTGCCGATGTTGGTCACGGCGTAGGTGGCGTCGGAAACCGGCGAGTTCCCGATGTTGAGGTTTCCGATGTTCAGGTTGCCGATATTCAGGTTGCCGATGTTCAGGTTCCCGATGTTGAGGCTCGCAACGGTCGTGTTCCCGATGTTGAGATTCCCGATGTTGAGGACCGCCGGACTCGGGTTTCCGATGTTGAGGTTCCCGATGTTGAGATTGCCGATGTTCAAGTTCCCGATGTTCAGGATCGCCGGGTCGGGGTTGGAAATGACGGTATTCGTGGCGCTGACGTCCAGGTTCGGATTCCCGATGTTCAGGTACGGGTTCGAGTTGCTCTGATTCCAGACCTCGATGGCCGGCGAGTAGATCTCCAGCGAGCCGATGTCTGCGGTGCTGCCATCCGGCTGGGCCAGCGGAGAGACCGATCCCTCCGGATTCAGAACGATCGAGCCGGACAAGCCGATCGAATTCGGCCCGGACTCCACGACGTTGACGGTAATGCTCCCGGCGGCGTTGGAGGACGTCGCGAACACCGGCCGGGAGGCGCCGGAGCGAGCCGGGATCGCGACGGTCTGCGACGTCACCGACGAGGCCTGAAGAAAGGACGCCTGCACCCCCTGCGCGGCGGACAACGTGAGGGTGAAGGTTCGGTCCTGGGCCGTCAGATTCTGCATCGTCACGATGAAGGCGCGCTGGAGTGCGGGGGAAAGAGGCTTCGCGTCCTGCGGAGAGCCCACCAGCAACCCCTCCGTGATTCGGCTGGTGTAGATGTTCTGGTTCCGGCTTCCCGAGAAGGGACCCTGACAGGCGGGAACCTTCTGCGTCGGATCGAGGACGCTGGTGCTGGTCCCGTCCCCCGCATTGGTGGCCGAGATCGGGGGGGTGAACTTCGTCCAGTCCACGAGGCCGGTGGCCGGATCGATCGGAGGCACGACATCGCGATTGTCGGTCCAGGCGGCATGGAACGCCGGCGCGTTCGAGGAGGAGGTGTTGAAGGACCAGGTTCCGTCGCCATTGGCCTTGAAAGTCGGCCCGGCCAGATCGATGTAGTCGCCGAGGAACGGCACGGTGCCCTGTTGGAACATCGGCAGGTTCGGCGCGTTGACCTGAAGCTGATAGAGGAACTCGGGATCTCCGTTGGCGTCGAGGGGGATCGGCTGCCCCTCGTCGTCGCGGAAGACGCCGTCCGCTCCCGCGGCCCAGAGTCCGGTCCGGTACCGCGAGACGCTGGCCGAGGTGAAGGCCGGCGATGCGCCTGGCAGGGCCTCGGCGACGCGCAGGTCGATCGTGTGGCGCCGCAACGGGAGGCCAAGATCGTCGAGATGGAGCGTGAAGACCTGATTCTGCCCCGCGGCCCCGCCCGGATTCACCAGCTCTCCCTTGGCCATCTGCGACTGCAGATAGAACCTCCCCTGCGCGTCGGGAAGGAAGGGATTGTTCGGCTGGAAGAGCGCCAGCGTGTGATCGAGCTTCTGGTCGTAATAGAGGACCATCAGGCGCCCGGCGGCGAAGGTGAGCTGCGGCATGAACTGGTGCCCGCGCGTGAAGGCGTTGCCGAGATCGTCGGTGACGGCGCCCGCGTCGACGGCGACGGGATTTCCCCAGGTCGAGCCGTCGGGAGACGAGGCGACGACGATCCGGGCGTCTCCCGTCACGGCGTCGCGCTGGGCCCAGGCGACATGGACCCGGCTGACCGCGGCGGAATCAACCGACAAGGCGACCGAGGGCAGCGTGTTCGTACGGAACTCGGTCGGCGTCGTCCCCTGGTCGAAGGGAGAGATCGCGGCCACCTGCACGATGTTCTTGGACGGGAAGGTCTTGCCGAAGTCGGTGGACTTGGCGACGATGATGGCTTCGCTCTGACTCGAGGTCGCGAAACGGCGCCAGACGGCGTAGATCGCGCCGCTCGCCGGATCGACGGCCAGGTTGGTCCCCTGATTGATGGAGTTCGACTCCGACAGCTTGATCGGGGTCGACCAGGTCTTTCCGCAATCGAGGGAACGGGAGAACATGATCTTCGTGCTGGTGGATCCCGTGAAGCGGCTCCAGACGAGATAGACGTTGCCCGCCGGGAAGGCCTGCGGCGTGCCGAAGGGATTGAAGTTGCAGGTCGCGGCTCCCTTGCGCGCGACGTCCACCGCAATCCACGGCTTGTCGATGAACTGGCCGGAGGTGCCAGTGTCGACGACGACGGTCGAGAGATGCTTGATCGTGTCCAGCCCCTGCGTCGCGTCGCCGTTCTCCTTCTGGTTGGCGTCGAGCAGCGTCGAAACGAAGACGCCGCCGATGTTGGTGCCGCGGTTGAACACGATGCCGCTGAAGTAGAAGAGGCCGTTGGTGCCGGCCCGGACGGTCGGATCGGCGGCGGCGCTGTAGGCCTTGAGGGGCGAGGCCATGCCCTGCGCGGACTTGTCCTGAGGGTAGCCGGGATGGAGCGTGGACTGCCAGGTGAGGCCGCCGTCGAAGGACTTGAAAACCCCGACCCAGGCATCGCCCGCCAGGGAACCGGGCACGGTGTCGGAGACGGGCAGGTCTACCGTGCGGTAGTCGTTGGCGCCGGCGAGCAGATGCAGCGGGTTGCGCGAAGAGACGGCCAGCGAGGGCTCGTTCTGCCGCTGGAGGAACGGGTCGCCTCCCGGCCATTGCGTGCCGGAAACCATGTTCACGTTCTGCCCCGCCGTGGGCACCTGGGCCGCGGCATTCGCCGTCCAGGCCGAGCTCAGAACGAGCGCGATGCCGAAGCCGTACAGGACACCGGCAGGCGCACGATTTCCGGACGCACGTCTCATGAACACTCCTTAACGAAAACCAGGTGGCTCTCTTGTGGCGCTCGGGAGCGCATCATCTCCCAGGACGAAGAAAGGGGCAAGCTCTGAAAGACGTTCTCTTTGCTATCCTGTGGACTGCGAGAGGGGGACCATGGCCACCGACGTCATCATGCCGCAGATGGGGGAATCGATCGCCGAGGGGACGATTACCAAGTGGCTGAAAAAGGCGGGGGACACCGTCTCCCGGGACGAGCCCATCTTCGAGATCTCGACCGACAAGGTGGACGCGGAGATTCCTTCGCCCGTCGCCGGGAAACTACTGGAAATCAAGGTGGGAGAGGGTCAGACCGTCGCGATCAATACGGTCGTCGCGACGATCGGCGATGCCGGAGAACAGGCGCAGGCCGCGCCTACCCCGGCCGCAGCCCCGCCGGCCCCGGAAAAGCCGGCTCCGGCCCCGAAGCAGGAAGCCGCCGCGATTAAGGCCCCTCCACCGCCGCGCGAAGAGCCGCGCCCCGAACCGCCGAAGGCAGCGGCTCCTGCGCCGCCTCCGCCCGCCGCCCCGCCCCCGTCGCGGCCGCCCGCGCCGGCTCCGACCGAAGGAGGCGCTCGCGTTCAGTCGATCGAAGAGCGCATCCGCCAGCGCTCGTCGCCTCTGGTTCGTAAGATCGCCCAGGAGAACGGCGTGGACATCGCGTCGATCGAGGGGACGGGGATCTACAACCGGGTGACCAAGAACGACATCCTGTCCTACATCGAGAACCGACCGGCAGCCGCAGCGAGCGCAGCCACTGCCGCCGCATCCGCAAGAGTTCCGCGCCCGGCCGAGGCCCCCGTGGTCGGCCGCGCCGAGCCCGCGCCGGAAGCGCCTCCGGCCCGTCCGCCGATCCCGGTCACCGACCGCGACGAAGTCGTGGCCATGACCAAGATCCGCCGCATCACCGCGGAAAACATGATCCTCTCCAAGAGGACCTCCGCCCACGTCACCACCGTTTTCCAGATCGACTACACCAACGTGGCCCGCCTGCGCGAGACGAACAAGGACGCCTTCTTCCAGAAGAACGGCGTGAAGCTGACCTACCTCCCCTTCATCTTCCGCGCCTGCGTCCAGGCCCTGAAGGAGTTCCCGCAGGTCAACGCGTCGATCGACGGCGACAACATCGTCTACCACAAGGACGTGCACCTGGGGATGGCCGTGGCGCTCGACTGGGGCCTGATCGTCCCGGTCATCAAGAGCGCGGACGAGAAGTCGATCCTCGGGCTGGCCCGCTCATCTCAGGATCTGGCCGAGCGCGCCCGCACCAAGAGGCTGAAGCCGGAGGAGATCCAGGGCGGAACGTTCACCGTCACCAATCCGGGCGTCTTCGGATCGCTCTTCGGGACGCCGATCATCCCGCAGCCGCAGGTCGCCATTCTCGGTGTGGGAACGATCGAGAAGCGGCCGGTGGTGGTCACCGACGAGCACGGCAGCGACGCCCTGGGCATCCGGACGGTCGGTTATCTCGCGCTCTCCTTCGACCACCGCTTGATCGACGGCGCCGACGCCGACAAGTTCCTGGCCCGGGTCAAGGCGATCCTGGAGAAAGGCGAATTCGACCTGGGATGAAAAGCTGTCAGCTGTCAGCTCTCAGCTGTCAGACAGGCTGCGGCATACAATACACATATTGTTAGACGGCCTTCCGGAAATCGGTTTGGCTGAGAGCTGAAAGCTGAGAGCCGAGAGCCTTTCCGTCAGCGCCCAACAGGAGGCGCCACGCGCACCCCGACTTGGTGGCACCGCGGCGGCTCTTCTCTTTCTTTTCGCACTGGCCGCCCGTCTTGCGGCGACGGC
>DATFTF010000073.1:0-5662 GCA_035262245.1 Thermoanaerobaculia bacterium | reverse complement strand
CGATTTCCCTTCTGCGTGACGGCCAGGACCGCTCCCTGCATTTGCGCGGGCACGTTCACGCTGGCCTTCTCGTCGATCTCCCAAACGCCCGAGAAGTCGAGCGGCGGCCCCGGCGCCCGGGAGGGAGTCCTGCGCGGGGCGGGCGAGGCGGCGATCAGCGCCGCCGCCGCCGCACACAACGCCGCGAGCAGAAAGACGGCTCGCCTCAAGCGCGCACCGCCCGAGCCGGCGCGGAGAGAACGCGCGATAGAAACTGACCGGTGTACGAAGCGCGCACCGGGGCAACCTTCTCCGGGGTCCCCTCGGCGACGATCCGGCCGCCCGCGTCACCTCCCTCCGGGCCGAGATCGATGATCCAGTCGGCGGTCCGGATGACGTCGAGGTTGTGCTCGATCACGATGACGGTGTTGCCCTTCTCGACGAGAGAGCCCAGCACGGCCAGGAGTTTCTTGATGTCGTCGAAGTGCAGGCCGGTGGTGGGCTCGTCGAGCAGGTAGAGCGTGCGGCCCGTCGAGCGGCGAGCCAGCTCGCGCGCGAGCTTGACGCGCTGGGCCTCGCCTCCCGAGAGCGTGGTGGAGGACTGGCCGAGCTGGATGTAGCCGAGGCCGACGTCGACCAGCGTCCGGCAGATCGTGGCGATCGCGGGGATGTTCTCGAAGAGCTCCAGAGCCTGCTCCGCGGTCAACGCCAGGATGTCCGCGATCGATTTGCCCTTGTAATGAACCTGGAGCGTCTCCCGGTTGTACCGCTTTCCGCCGCACACGTCGCAGGTGACGTAGATGTCGGGCAGGAAGTGCATCTCGATCTTGATCTGCCCGTCGCCCGCGCAGGCCTCGCAGCGCCCTCCCTTGACGTTGAAAGAGAAGCGCCCCGGCGCATAGCCCCGGGCCCGGGCCTCCGGAGTGCGGGACATGAGCTCGCGGATCGGATTGAAGACGTTCGTGTAGGTGGCCGGATTGGAGCGCGGAGTCCGCCCGATGGGCGACTGATCGATGTTGATGACCTTGTCGATCTCGAAGAGCCCGTCGATTCGCTCGTGCTTGCCCGGCCGCTCCGAGGCGCCGTGCAGGCCTCTCGCCAGAGCGCGGTAGAGAATGTCGTTGACGAGAGTCGATTTTCCCGAGCCGGAGACGCCGGTCACCGCGGTCATCACGCCCAGCGGAAAGCGGACGTCGATTCCCTTGAGGTTGTGCTCGCGGGCGCCGCGCACGACGACGGATTTGCCGCTGCCGGTGCGACGCCGCGGCGGGGTCGGGATCTCCAGCTCCCCGGCGAGGTAGCGGGCGGTCAGGGATTCCGGGAAGCGCGCCAGCTCGTCGAAACGCCCCTGGGCCACGATGCGCCCGCCGTGCACGCCGGCGCCCGGGCCCAGGTCGATGACCCAGTCCGCGGCCCGGATGGTCTCCTCGTCGTGCTCCACCACGATCACGGTGTTGCCGAGGTCCCTCATGGAGAGGAGCGTGTCGATCAGCTTGCGATTGTCGCGCTGATGGAGGCCGATGGACGGCTCGTCCAGCACGTATAGGACGCCCATCAGCTTCGATCCGATCTGGGTCGCCAGGCGAATGCGCTGCGACTCCCCTCCGGAGAGAGAGGCCGCTCCGCGGGAGAGATTGAGATACCCGATCCCGACGTTGTCGAGAAAGCCGAGCCGGTCCCGGATCTCCTTCAGGATCTTGCCGGCGATCTCCTCTTCGCGGCCGGTGAGTCTCAGATCCTCGAAGAAGCCGATGGCGCTGGTGATGGTCTGGCCGGCGACCTCGTCGATCGAACGGCCTCCCACCTTGACCGCGAGCGCCTCCGGCTTCAACCGCCGTCCGCGGCAAGCCGGGCAGGGCTCCGCGGACATGTAGGCCTCCAGGTCCATGCGCTGCTCGGGATTCTCAGTCTCCCGGTACCGCCGCTCGATCATCGGAATGAGCCCCTCGAAGGAAGCCCGCCAGTGATACTCGCCGCGCTCGGCCACGTAGGAGAACTTGATCTCGTCCTCTCCCGAGCCGTACAGGATGACCTCGCGCGCCGCCTTGGGGATCTTCTGGAAGGGCGTGTCCATCCGGAACTTGTAGTGCCGGGCGAGCGTCGCCATCTGCCGCGAGCGCCAGTTCGTCGATCCCGGCTTCAAGATGGCTATGGCGCCGTCCTCGATGGACTTCTCGGGAGCCTGGACCAGGCGGTCCGGGTCGGCCTTGAGGATCGTTCCGAGGCCCGAGCACTTCGGGCAGGCACCGTACGGAGAGTTGAAAGAGAAGAGGCGCGGCGTGATCTCCGTCAGCGACGTGCCGCAGTCGGGACAGGAGTAGTTGGCGGAGAGGACCTCTTCCGGTCCGTCCTGGACGGACAGCGTGACCAGCCCCCCGGAGACGCGCGTGGCGGTCTCGATCGAATCGGCCAATCGTTTCTTGTAGTCGTCGTCGCCGGGCCGGGAGATCAAACGGTCGACGACCACCTCGATGGTGTGCTTCTTCTGCTTGTCCAGGTCGGGAGGGTTCTCCAGGTCCACCATGCGGCCGTCGACGCGCGCCCGCAGGAACCCTTCCTTGACCATCTCCGCCATCTGCTTCTTGTACTCCCCCTTCTTACCGCTCACGTAGGGGGCGAGCACCAGGAAGCGCGCGCCCTCCGGCAGCCGCACCGCCCGGTCGACCATCTCCTGGACGGTCTGAGCCTGGATGGGGCGCCCGCAGTTGGGGCAGTGGGGAACGCCGATGGAGGCGTAGAGCAGACGGAGGTAATCGTAGATTTCGGTGACCGTGCCGACCGTCGACCGCGGGTTCTTGGACGTGGTGCGCTGCTCGATGGAGATGGCCGGCGAAAGGCCCTCGATCGAGTCGACGTCGGGCTTTTCCATCTGCTCCAGAAACTGCCGGGCGTAGGCGGAGAGCGACTCGACGTAGCGCCGCTGCCCCTCGGCGAAGATGGTGTCGAAGGCGAGGGACGACTTGCCCGAGCCGGAGACGCCGGTGATTACGACCAGCCGGTTTCGGGGGAGGTCGCAGGAGACATTCTGAAGGTTGTGCTGGCGTGCGCCGCGGATGCGAAGAAATTCCATGGGGGCAGCGATTCTAACGCGGCCCTCGCGCGGGCTTGGAATCGCGGCAAATCGGGGGAGATGCTCTTCGAGCACGTCACCGCCGGGATCTGCCGAGCGGGAGCACGGAGACCTCGCGGCGGCGGCCGGGTTACGATCTTCTCTCCATGGCCGAGCAGCCTCGTGACCGCCGTTCCCTCGTGTTTCTGGCGCGCTTTGCCGGCCTGCTGGTGGCCTTTTACCTTCTGGTGGCCTGGCGCCCGGTCAACGACGCCGTCGTCGTGCCGTTTACCGGCGCCATCGCCACGGTTTCCGCGGCGCTCCTGAACGCATTGGGGGAGCGGGTCGTCGTGTCCGGCACGGAAATCCGATCCACGGGCTTCGCCGTGAACATCGAGAACGGATGCAACGGCATCGAAACCGTGCTCCTCTTCGCTTCCGCGGTGCTGGCTTTTCCGTCGACGATCCGGCGCAAGGCCGCAGGCCTGGCCCTGGGATTTGCGACCATCGAGCTTCTGAACCTCGTGCGGGTCGTCTCTCTGTTCTGGATCGGGCGCCACCACCCCGGCCTCTTCGCCTCTTCGCACACCGTCATCTGGCAGTCCGTCGTGGTCCTTTTCGGCGTCCTTCTCTTCCTGGTCTGGGCCGCGTGGCGGCCGCAGACGGCTGCGGTCCGCTTTCCAGGCAAGAGCCAGCCGTGATTCCGGTGGCGCTTCCCGCAACCGCGTGGCGCACCGCCGGGCGCCTGGCCGCCGGGTTTCTTCTCGGGCTCCTACTGTGGATCGCCTTCCGCTCCGGCTACGAAAGGATGCTGGCAGGCGGCGCCGAGTCGATCCTGCGCCTGACCGAGTCGCCGGCCGTGACGCGCCTGGAGGCGAGGGGCGGCGAGATCCTGGTCAACCGCTCCGACTTTCCGCCCTCCGCGCCGCGTCCCGGGCTTCCGGCGGCCGACCTGCACTTCAACTTCATCCTGCTGGTCGCGCTTTTCGCGCTGGCGCGGCGGCCGTGGCGGGGAGACTGGGTGGCGAGCTTTCTCCTCGCCTCCGTCCTGCTGTGGGTCGTTCACTTGACCGCGCTGGTCTTCCAGGTGCGCGCGCTGTACGCCACGCGGCTGGGCGAGTGGAGCGCGGCGCACTACGGCGCGGTGGCGCGCAACTTCTGGGCTACGGGCTTCCACTTCTACCAGGTCGCCGGCCGTTTCGCCGCGCCGTTTGCCCTCTGGTGGCCCTTCGCCCGCGTCGATCAGGCCAGCCAGGCCGCGGCGCCCGAGAAGACGCGGCCCCGCCGCCGCGCCGGCGGCGGGCCCCTGCGCATCGTGAAGTAGGGCGTCTCGATGTCCGCGGAGAACCTCCAGTTCGCCCTCCTCGCGTTCTCGTCCCTCTTTTCGGTGATCAATCCGATCTCCGCGGCGCCCATTTTCGTGGGCATGACGTCCGGCTCTCCGGCCGAGCGGCATCGAGCCGCGCTGCGGGCCTGCCTGGCGTCGGCGGCGGTGCTGGCCGTCTTCGCGGCCGCTGGAGGGGCGATCTTCGCCTTCTTCGGAATCACGGTGCCCGCCTTTCAGATCGCCGGCGGGCTGATCTTCGCCTTGATGTCGATCCGCACGCTCCAGGGAGCGCGGGAAGACGTCCCGGCCGACGACCTGGAGAAGGAGGACCCCTCGATCGTGCCTTTGGGAATTCCGGTCATCGCCGGTCCCGGGGCGATCTCCACCGTGATGATCCTGGTCGGACAGGCTCAGGACGGAATGCGGCGGCTGGCCCTGGGCGGCGCCATCGCCGTCAACATCCTGCTGACCTACGTCATCCTGCTCGCGGCTCCCACGATCGTCGCATGGATCGGGCCGACGGGGCAGCGCGTGGTGTCCAAGATCATGGGCCTGATCACAGCGGTGATCGGCGTCCAGTTCGTCTTGAACGGCGTCACGACCGTTTCTCTCGACATCCTGAAGTCGGCTCGCACCTGAGCGAGGAAAGCCCCACCACCGGAAGACGCCGCGAAAACGAGCAGGCCGGCAAGGCTATACTTGCGCCACTCGCACAATAAAGACATGAGCTCCCGAGTCCGGGTGTTGATCATCAGCGACTCCGCCGAGGAGGCCTCCGCATTCGTCGAGGCCCTGGAGGACGGCGGCTATCGAACCGCGTTCGAGAGGGTCTGCGACCGGGACGCCCTGGAGTCGGCCCTGACACCAGAAAGCTGGGACGTCATCCTCTGCCGTTACGAGCTCGAGCGATTCGACCCGCTCGCCGCGCTGCACGCCGCGCGCCAGAGCGACGGCGACGTCCCGTTTTTGATCATCTCCGAGGAGATCGGAGAGGAGACCACGGTGAGGGTCCTGAAGGAAGGAGTCAACAACTGCCTGCCGCTGCGCTCGCTCGCCCGGCTGGCTCCGGCCGTCGAGCACGAGCTGCGCGAGGCGCAGCTGCGCCGGGAGCGGCGGTTGGGCCAGAAGGCCCTGCGCGACAGCGAGAGTCGGTTCCGTACGCTGGCGCAGACGGCGTCCGACGCCATTCTGACTGTCGACGAAGACGGCATCATCCTGTTCGCCAACCGGGCCGCGGAGAGGATCTTCGGCCGGCCCGTCTCGGCTCTGATCGGAGATCGCCTGGAGACGGTCTTGCCCGAGGGTCC
>DATFTF010000072.1:0-4290 GCA_035262245.1 Thermoanaerobaculia bacterium | reverse complement strand
GAGCCGGCCGGTCCTTGTCCGATTCTGGATCATGAAGAAACCTCCTTGAAAGAAAAGAGTCGAGACTCTGTGCGCACGCGCCGGAGGTTCTCGAAGGGCCATGAAATCGAGGTTGGCTCGAAGTAATTTGTGCTCGGCGCTCCTCCTCCGTCGTTCCGAGTCGGATCATCGGAAGCGGCACTCTCGCGGGCCGGACACGATCCGCGCAGGTGAATCGGAAGGGCGGGCGCTACGGGTCTCCGATTTTCTGCGACGTCTGGCACCGACCTTGCTCCTGCTGAAGGCGCCTGGGCGTCGGGAAGACGCCGGGCGTGGAGGAGGGAGAGTGACGGGAATGATTCGCTTTGCGAGGGTTGGTCTGCCCGTTTTCCTTGCGCTTGGACTCGTGGCCTGCCACGACAGCAAGACGACGACGGCTCCGGGCTCGCTCGCCAACGTCACGTTGAGCGCGCCCGACTCGGCGAAGTCGGGTCAGGGATTCACGATCGACGTCAGCGCCGTGGCCGTCGGGGTCAACAACGTTCACAACTCCAGCGTCAACGTGACGCTGCCGGCGCCGCTCACGGTCGCCGCGGCCGACGCTTCGTCCGGAACGTCGGCGACTTTTTCCAACGGATCGGGCGCCACCGTGTCCTGGACGCTGGGTTCGCTCGACTCAAACTCCCAGGCCAGGCTTCACATCCAGACGATGGGCGTGCTCCCCGTCGGCGCGGGCTCGATGTCGCTCACCGTGACCGCTACGCTGACCGCCGATGGAATTCATCCGGGAGACGCCGTCGCCCACGCCACGATCCAGCTGACTCCTTAACACCGGGCGACGGCGCGGCCGCGAGGCGTATCTCTAAGACGAGGTCGACGCTCCCCCGCTCCCGAGCTCCCGGCGCAGGAGCTCCTCGACGTCATCGATCTTGTCACCCAACCGGCGGAGGGAGCCCGCGAGGCTCTGGATCTCCGCTTCGGCGCGGCGGTTCACTTCGAAGTCCATCTCGCTCCGCAGCCGGTCCTTCTTGTCCTGCCGGTTCTGGCTCATCATGATCACCGGCGCCTGGACGGCGGCGAGCATCGAGAGGAAGAGGTTCAGGAGGATGAACGGGTAGGGGTCCCACGCCTTCTTATCCAGCGCGACGTTCACGGCCGTGTAGACGGTCAACACGATTGCGAAGAGGATGATGAACATCCACGAGCCTCCAAAGGTCGCCACCGCGTCCGCGACGCGCTCCCCCGCCGTTGCCTTCTCCTCGATGACCTCGTTGGGGTTGCGCGCGGCGCGCACACGGACGAGCTGCTGGGCGCTGTGGAACTGGCGCCCGAGGACCGCGAGCATGTCCATCCCGGCGAGCGGTTTCCTCTCGAGGAGTACGGAGATGTCGTGCCGATCCACCTGGATGCACACGCTCTGCTCCGTCGCGACCGCGGACGTCTGGTGGGGCGTCTGGTCGAGCATCGAGGCGAAGCCGAAGAACTCCCCGCTCCGCGGCTCGTCGACGATGACCTCCTGCTGGTCCTCGTCCACGGTGGTCACGCGCACAGCGCCGGAGACCATCACGTAGGCGGCCTCGCCCGGATCCCCGATCTTCCAGATCCGCTGGCGCGGCGCGAACGTCCTTATCTCGACCTGGCCGGCCAGGACGGCGAGCTCGTCATCGTCGAAGAGGGAGAAGAGCGGGACCTGCCGCAGGATCTCGGGGGAACACTTCATGGGAGTCCTCCAGTCGAAGAGATTACGGCGAATAGCTCATGCCGACCAGAATTCCGAAGCGGGGGCTGTCGGAGCGACCCGCGAGCAGCGCGAAGTCGAACGTCGCGCCCTTTCGGACCGCGAGGCTGCCGCCCGCGGTGAGCTGGACCTGACGGTCGCGCGATTGCGAGGTTCGGATCTCGGCGCCGTTCAGGTCCAGGCCGAGAAGGAGCGTGGGTGAGAACTCGCGAACCACGGAGAGGCCACCCGTCAGAATCCGGCCGGGCGTCCGGATCCCGATCGCGCCGGTCAGCGTGTTGCCGGAGAACTGATACCCGATGTTGAGGTGCACGACGGTGCCGAGAGCAACGGTCTTCTGGAGAATCGAGTTGAAGACCACGTCCGTATATCCGGACCCGAGCTGCGTCGAGCGGTCCCCGGTGGGGACTTCGACGGCCAGATTCAGTGTGAATCCCGGGCGCGAGCCATCGGGGTCCTCGGAGAGGAGCTGATACTTTCCCGCGAAGTCGACGTCGCCCAGGCCGACCGCGCTCGGGAGCACGGATCCTGTATCTCTCTGGATATAGATGATCGGGAAGTCGACGTTGACCTCCAGGCTCGGGGCGAGCCCGTACTGCACAACGAAATTGTTCGTGTCCTGGCGGAGGTCCGGCGCGACGCTCTTGGCCAGCACCGCGTACTCGTTGAAGTACTCGAAATGCCAGTCCCCTTTCGGCGTGACCGCCGCGTCGTCGGTGACGAAAGGCTGCTGCGCGCGAACGGCGACGGCCAGGAGAAGCAAGAGTAGCGCAAGCGAGATGCGCGCTGCTCGCGAAGCGGCTTGCCCGGAGAGACTCAAAATAACGCGTGACTATAAGGTGGCAGGAAGCGCCGAGCCTGAAGAGAACGTAAAGAAATCCTCCTCGAGCGGCGCACGGAACGACTCACGTCGGACGTCACGCTGACTCTCTCCGCGACCGACGCCGCATCCCGAAGTAGACCGGCAGGCCGGCGAGCACGATCGCCAGACCCGCGAGCGTCTCGCGCGGCTGCTCCCGCAGCGTATTGACCGCTAGAAGAACCGAGCTGGCTACGAAAACCAATGGGACTGCGGGGTATCCCCAGCACCGGTAGGGCCGCGGCCATTCCGGATGCTTGCGGCGGAAGATGAAGAGCGCCACGCCGCTTGCGGTGTAGGCCAGGATGACGGCAAAGGTGGCGTAAGTGTAGAGCTGGTCGTAGCGGCCGGAGAGACAAAGCACGGACATCCACACAGCCTGCACGGTGATGGCGAAAGCGGGCGTTCGGAATCGTGGATGCGTCCGGCCGAACGGCCGGGGGAAGAGACCGTCCCGCGAGAGCGCGTACACGATCCGCGGTGCGGGCGCGAGGCTGGCCGAGATGCAGCCGAAGGCGGCCGCCGCCACCGCCAGCGAAATCGCCGTCGTGGCCATGTCTCCGAACAGACGTCGCGACGCGAGCTCCGCCGGCCGCGCAGTCGTGGCCATCTCGGCCACGGGAATGGCCTTGAGGAAGACGGCGTTGGCCCCGACGTAGAGCACCATTACCAGGGCCGTGCCGAGCAGGAGCGCCAGGGGGATATTGCGCTGAGGCCGCGAGACTTCTCCGGCCACCGCCGCGATCTCGTTCCAGCCGTAATAGACCCAGAAGACGGCAATCATCGCCGTCCCCACCGCCGCCATCGGGATCGGGGCAGACCGCGCCGCGGCCGAGCCTGCAGACGCCGGGGGTGCTGGCGCGATGGTGCCGCCGATCACGATCGCCAGCAGAGCCGCCACGATCAAGGCCGTGAAGAAGCCCTGGATCCGAGACCCCTCCTTGATGCCGACGTAGTGCGTTGCCGAGAGGAGGAGAACCGCGGCGACCGCCACGAGCTGGCCTGCGGAGATCGCCAATCCGCCGGCCTGCAGGATCACTCTCGAGGTGCCCAGCCCCGGGAAGAAGACGCTCAGGTACTCGGCGAATCCGACGGCGACGGCCGCGTCGGCGCCGGCCAGGATCACGAAGTAAGCCGTCCACGCGTAGAGGAAGCCGGGCAGAGTCCCGTACGCATCCCGAATGTAGAGATACATCCCCCCGGCGTGAGGCATCATCGCCCCGAGCTCCGCGAAGACCAGTCCGCCGCAGACCGCGAGCAGTCCCCCGATCGCCCAGACGCCGAGGATCCACGGGCCGGACGGGAGTGCGCGCGCGATTGCGGAAGGCGTCAGGAAGATCCCGCCGCCCAAGACCAATCCCAGCACGAGAAGCGTGGTGTCCCAGGCGTTCAAGCCCCGCGCGAGCTCGGGCTCCGCCTGATTTCCGAAACTCACGCAGCCGCCGGCAGCCTCAGCAGGCGGCGGGCGGTCTCGACATCCGCCGGCTCCCGCCCGACTTCTCGCGCGATGCGCACCACGCGTTCGACGAATCGCGCGTTGCTGTCGGCGAGCTCTCCCTTGCGGTAGTAGATGTTGTCCTCGAATCCCACTCGGACGTGCCCCCCCATCGCAATGGCCATGGTGGCCATCGCCGTCTGGCGGCGCCCGATTCCGGCGACGGTCCAGGTGCAACCCGCCGGGACCGAGCGGGAACAATGAATCAGGTTCTCGGGA
>DATFTF010000071.1:0-4838 GCA_035262245.1 Thermoanaerobaculia bacterium | reverse complement strand
GCGATCCTCGGGGACCGCATCCGCATGGCGGAGATCTACACCGACCCCGGCGTCTTCATCCGATCCATGGCCACGCGCGGCGCGCTGGGAGGCCTTGCCCGCGCGACCTCCGATGCGGTCGACGTGCTGGATGCCGCCGGCTACGACGTCATCCTGATCGAGACGGTGGGTGTCGGCCAGGACGAGGTGGACATCGTCAAGGCCGCGGAGACGACGGCGGTCGTCCTGGTCCCCGGCCTGGGGGACGACATTCAGGCCATCAAGGCAGGCATTCTGGAAATCGGCGACGCCTTCGTCGTCAACAAGGCCGATCGGGAGGGATCCGACCGCACCGCTGCCGAGCTGACGATGATGCTAGATCTCTCGCCGCCGGAAGGCTGGCGTCCTCCCATCGTGCGCACCGTGGCCATCCGCAACGAGGGAATCGAGGGCGCGGTCTCCGCATTCGAAATGCATCGCCACTTTCTGGCCGAGAACCCGGAGGGGCCGGCGCGCGTTCGCCGGCGCGCGGAGGCCCGGCTCCTCGCGCTCCTGGAGGAGCGATTCCGGCGGGCGGTGCAAGCCCAGGCGCCCGATCCGGACGGGCTGGAGGCCGCCGTGGAGAGCGTCGCCCAGCGCCGCGAGGATCCCTATGCCGCAGCGGTCCGCGTCTTCGACCGCCTCGTTCGCGAGCCGGTGAGACAATAGGGAAGAGCCCAAATCCCGGGTCCACATCGAAAATGCCCGCTTACAAGATCGATCACATCGGCGTCGCCGTCGTCTCGATCGACGGCGCTCTCGCCGTCTATCGAAGCCTCGGGCTGGAAGAAGCGCATCGCGAGGACGTGCCCGCGCAGAAGGTCCGAACCGCTTTCCTCCCGGTGGGAGAGAGCCGGATCGAGCTGCTCGAGCCGACAGCGGAGGACTCGCCGGTGGCGAAATTCCTGGCGCGGCGCGGGGGAGGCGTGCATCACGTCTGCTTTGCGGTGGACGATATCGAGGCGGCCCTGGCAGACCTCAAGGGACGGGGATTCCGGGTCCTCCACGATCAGCCTGTGCCGGGCGCCGATGGCAAGCGCATCGCGTTTCTCCATCCCGAAGCGGGGCAGGGCGTCTTGATCGAGCTCTCCCAGGCCGCGTCCGGAGAGGTCCGATGAGGCCCGGTGATTTCGTGCTGGTGCACCTGGTCAGTCCCCGCGAAAAGTTCTGGGGCATACTCAAAGACCGCGACACCTCCGGAATCACGGTGCGCGGCCTGACGCTGGAGGGATACGAGGGCTGGCTGCGAGAGATCGCTCACCGGGAGCCTCTTTCGTTCTTTCCGGCGACGGTCTTCTTTCCGCTCCACCGCATCGAGCGTGTCTTCGCCGACGAGACCCAGGGCGAGGTGCTTTCCTTCGCCGATCGATTTCACCGCGCCGTCGGCGAGGACGCCCGCTATCACCTGACGCCGATTCCGGAGACGCTCGGCGGCGAGAACAACTAGACGTGGGAGTTCGCGCCGAGCCTTCGGCGCCTCGACGCCCGGCGGTGGCGCGCGCGGGGATCGCGGCAATCGAGCGGCTGCGCCGGGACGCCCGGGCGTGGTGCTCGGGGAAGTCGTGGATCTGGCGCGCTCCCGTCCTCGCCTATCTCGGATGGGCCGGCGTGCGCCACTTGCGCGATCCCCTTTACGGAAGCCTGTTCGCGGGGATCACGCTCGGCGTTCACGAGCTCGGGCATCTGATCCTGGGACCTCTCGGCGCCTGGCCCGGCATCGCCGGGGGCAGCCTCGCCCAGCTCGCGGTCCCGGCCGCCGCCGTGTGGATCCTCGCCCGGCAGCGCGACTACTTCGGGATCGCCGTCGGGATGGCCTGGCTGGCCTTCTCGCTCTTCGGGCTGGCCACCTACATCGGGGACGCCCGGGCTCGGGAGCTGCCGCTGGTGGCGCTCACTCCCGATCCGATTCACGACTGGAACTGGATGCTCGGCCGGCTCGGGCTGCTCTCCGCGGACCACGCCCTCGCGTTTGTCTGCCGGGCCGCGGCCGCGGTCCTGTGGGCAGCCGCCATGGTCCTTGGAGGTTGTCTCTTATGGGTGATGGGTACGGATCGGAAAGGCCCGAGCAATCTTGAATCTTGAATTTGAAATCTTGAATCGTCACGCTCTCCAGTGGTCGGCTTCCCACTTCTTGACCCGCCGCTTGATCTCATCGCGGTTGTGAATTCCATTGGTCAGCACTTCCCGCATCAGGTCCGGCAGCTCGGCATTGCTGGCGAACCGGAGGGCGATGAGCTGATCGCGATCGAGCTCGGGGATCCGCGTCTGAAGGTCCGCGGGGAGGATGGAAGCCAGCCGCAGGCGCATCTCCAGCCGGATGATCCGATCCTGGGTCCTCAAGACGAACTCCCGCGCGTAGTAGAAGAGCCCCAGGAGGGCCAGAGCCACGGCGCACGCGAGGCCGCTCGCCCAGGAGGGAACCCGAACGAGCTGCACGATCGACCAGACGGCGTTGACGAGCAGAATGCCGAAGATCACGAAGTGGTAGAGCGGGCGGATCCTGCGGTGATTCGCGAAATTCTGCGGGACTTCCTCGCGCATCCGTCCTCCGGCTGACGGGGAAAGGGGTCGCGGCGGCCGCGCGTTCCCCGGATCTTAGAGAACGACGTTCTTCAGAAAGAAATCGGCCGCGGTGATGTTCCCATTGACCAGCTGGCGGGCCTGCTCGGCGTTCATCTCGAAGGTGCCGGCGTTTTCTCCGCTCGACGTGGTCAGAACGATGTCCAGCGAGACCTCTTTTCCGTGGTTGCCGAGATCGGCGAGGGTGCGCGCCGAGGCAGCCAGCGTGTTGAAGACGGCTTCTTCGGTGTTGGCCGTCGCCAGGAGCCGGAGCCGGCCCCGATAGGTCGTCAGGCGATACTGCGTGATCGAGGCTCCGTCCAGGATCTTGCGAAAAGCCTGATCCAGGGAGGAGTCGACCGACTGAAAGCTGGAGGCCGAGTCGCCGACCTCTCCGGCCTTGGGTGTCGGGACGCCAAGCTTCATCTTGCGGCTCCGGATGACGTCCTGGAGGGTGACCTTCTGCGGGGGCGCGGTCGGAACGATGGAGGCGGCGACGCGGGAATCTCCCGTCTCGATCGCGATGACGTTGCCCGGGTTCTCCTTGTTGTACTTCTCGGTGGCCTCAACGTCGATCTGGCTCAGGTCGTAGCTGACGACGGTCCCGTTCTCGAGAGTGATGATGGCCTTGTTGCCCTTGACCGAGTATTTCAACCGGGCGAACAAAATGCTGCCGTTCTTCAGAACAATGTTGTAGGCCAGAGCCGCCGGCGCAGCGGCCAGAAGGAGAACGGCGATCGACAGAGCGACACGCTTCATGGGGTGCCCTTTCCGGAAGTTTGACACGGCCGATTCCGACTCAGATGATAGCACCCCATGCTCATCGTCATGGACGCCGCGGCCTCGGCCGAAGACGTCCGTCGCGTCGTCGAGACAGTCCGGAGCCTCGGACTCAACGCTCATCCGATTCCGGGAGCTCAGCGCACCGCCATCGGAATCACCGGCAACCGGGGAGCCGTCGAGCCGGCGGCCTTCGAGAATCTGCCCGGAGTGGCCGAGGTCATCCCTGTTTCGGCCCCCTACAAGCTCGTGTCCCGCGAGGCCAAGCGTGAGAACTCGGTGGTCTCGGTCGGGGGAGTGCCGGTGGGCGGCCCGCGCCTGGCGGTCGTGGCCGGTCCCTGCGCGATCGAGTCCGAGGCGCAGGCCATCGAGACCGGGGTGCGGGTCCGCGAAGCCGGGGCGACGCTTTACCGCGGGGGAGCGTTCAAGCCGCGGACCTCTCCCTACTCGTTCCAGGGACTGGGAGAAGAGGGACTCAGGATTCTCGTCAAGGTCAAGAAGGAGACGGGTCTTCCGACCGTAACCGAGGTGCTGGACACCGAAACGGTGGATCTGGTGGCTGAGCATGCCGATTGCCTGCAGGTGGGCGCTCGCAACATGCAGAACTTCTCGCTGCTGCGCCGGCTCGGGCGCATCCGCAAGCCCGTCCTCTTGAAGCGGGGCATGTCGGCCACCATCGAAGAGCTCCTCCTCTCTGCGGAGTACCTGCTGGCGGAGGGCAACTACGACGTGATTCTCTGCGAGCGAGGCGTGCGCACGTTCGCCGACCACACCCGCAACACGCTCGATCTCTCCGCTGTCCCCTACGTCCAGCGCATCTCCCACCTTCCCATCCTGGTGGATCCGTCACACGGCACCGGCAAGCGGCAGAAGGTGACCCCGCTCTCCCGCGCGGCGGTGGCCGTGGGAGCCGACGGACTTCTCGTCGAGGTGCATCCCCATCCCGAGCAGGCCCTCTCCGACGGACCGCAGGCGCTGCTGCCGGAGATGTTCGCCGAGCTCATGAAGCAGGTCCGGCAGCTCGCTCCGGTGATGGGACGGACGGCGTGAGAGGTCTGCTGGTCCTGGAGGATGGAGCGGCCTGGAGGGGCGAGGCCATCGGCCGCCCGGGCACCTCCTTCGGAGAGATCGTCTTCAACACCGCGATGAGCGGCTCCCAGGAGGTGCTGACCGATCCCTCGTATGCGGGGCAGATCGTCGTCATGACCGCCGCGCACGTGGGCAACTACGGCGTGCGGGCCGACGAGGCGGAATCGGGTCGGGTGCACGTCGCCGGCTTCGTGGCGCGCGACTTTCCTTCGCGCTGGAGCGGGACGGGCGGCGAGGAGAGTCTGGCCGAATATCTCGGACAGTCCGGCGTGATCGGTCTGCACGGCCTCGACACGCGGGCACTGGTGCGGAGGATCCGCACGGTGGGGGCGATGCGAGCCGGGCTGTCCACGGAGATCGACGACCCGCAGGAGCTTCTGCGCCGGGTGCTC
>DATFTF010000070.1:0-2489 GCA_035262245.1 Thermoanaerobaculia bacterium | reverse complement strand
AAGATCTCCCGGCGGACTCGGGACCACAGAGAAACGCCGCCGCCGTCCGTTGAGACCTGCCACTTGCCGCCCGGGCCGGGGAACGGCCGCACATAGACTTCGAATCTCCCGGACTCGTTCGACGTGTAGGCGATCCATTGTCCGTCTGGGGAGAACTCGGGCGAGACTTCGACAAAAGGAGTGCTCAGAAAGACGGTCGGCTTCCCGGGCTTCCAGCCGGAGGCCTCGTCGCCTTCCATCGGCAGGATCATCAGGTCCTGAGCAGTCTTTGGATTGTTCTCGACGAAGGCCAGGAACCGGCCGCTTGGATGCCAGGAGACGGGGGTCTGAATGTTGGGGCTTTCGGTCAAGCGCTGGGGCTCGCCCGTTCCGTCTGCTCGCTGCCACCAGAGGTTCTGAGCCGACTTTACGGCTCGATTAGAACCAAAGACGATGCGCCGGCCGTCCGGAGTCCAAACCGGGGAACGGTCGTCGGCCGGGTCGAAGGTCAGGCGGGACAGCGTGTCCCGCCCCCACTCGTAGATCCACACGTCCTCCTGCTTGCCGTCTGAGATCTGCAGGGCGAGCCGCTTGCCGTCGGGAGAGAACCGAGGATTGACCCAGTCCGCAGGCGCGGCCCTCAGGACCGATGTTTTGCCCTCGCGATCCATCCAGTCGATCGGCCTTGCGAACTTGGTGCTCTCTCCGGGCAGGTAGACCAGCGCCCCGTTGCTCGCCACCGCGAATTGCGCGCCGGCATTGACCGGGTTGGCAGCCACGCCCTCAAGGGCCGGCACGGCCGGTCCGGTGATGGAGAGCCGGCCGAGATCGAAGGGAACGGCAAAGAGCGTCGCCTCGTGCATGTAGACGAGATGCCCGCTCGATACGTAGCGCGCGTGGTAGCCGCCTCGGACCAGGATCTTCGGGGCGCCCTTGGGCAAGGGCGCCACCACGATGTTCGCCTCGTCGAAGTTATTGATCGACTCGTGGCCCGTATAGAGCAGCGCCTTCCCTCCGGGCAACACCTGCGGCCACCGCTGCGTGACTTCTCCCTGGACGAGGTTGGCCGCGGGCTCGGGTTTTCCCCCGGCTGCGGAGACGCGCTGCAGACTCTGGCCCGAGCCGGACTGCGGCAGGAAATAAATCATGTCGTCCTCGGCCCAGGTGCCGCCTCGTCCGTTCGGGGCCTCGCAGAGCGTAACCACGGCTCCGCCGGCGATCGAGACCTTCTTCAAACGGCCGTCGGCGAAGAAGGCGAGCCACTGCCCGTCGGGGGAGAAGAAGGGGGCGAACGCGTTCAGAGTCCCGGAGAGCGGAGTCGCCTGGAGTTGATCGAGGCGCCGCACGTAGAGCTGCGACATTCCGCCCTTCTCGCCGACGAATGCGAGCAGAGAGCCGTCCGGTGAGAGCACAGCGCCCGAACCGATGTTGGTCACGAGCGAGACATCCGCGCCGAGCTCTGCGCTGACCCGAAGCGGCGAGGGCCGCGGCGGCCTTCGCCAGGGCGCCCAGAGCGTGAGGATCGCCGCCGCGCCGAGGATGGCTCCGCCCAGAACCCACGGAACAGCGCGCTTCCAAACAGGCGCCGCGGCTTCCATCGCCGTTGATGGGACGGCCGCGGCCTCTTCGGCCGGAGACTCCTGAAGCTCCAACCGCGCGTCGCCGATGTCGCGCAGCCGCTTCTTGGGGTCCCGCTCGAGGCAGCGGCGCAGAAGCTTTCGGACCGACGCCGGGGTCTCGGCCGGGAGCGCGCTCCAGTCGGGCTGCTGCCGCAGGACAGCCGCCAGCACGTCCGAGACGTCTTCTCCCTCGAAGAGCCTCCTTCCCGTCAGCATCTCGAAGAGGACGACGCCGAACGCCCAGATGTCGGCGCGCCTGTCCACCGCGCGGCCCCGTGCCTGCTCGGGGCTCATGTAGGCCGCTGTCCCCAGAATGACTCCTGCCACCGTCGCCTTCGCCGAGAGCGTTGGCGATTGTGTGAGATTCGAGCCGCTCGCCTCGGCCGTTTCGCCCACGTACGCCTTGGCCAGGCCGAAATCCAGAATCTTGACGCCTCCCTCGGGCGTGACCATGACGTTGGCGGGCTTTAGGTCCCTGTGGATGATCGCCTTCTCGTGCGCGGCTTCCAGGGCTTCGGCGATCTGCCTCGCAATCGAGAGCGCTTCTTCAAGAGGGATCGGCCCCTGCGAGATCTTGACGTCCAGTCCTTCCCCTTCGACCAGTTCCATTGTGAGGAGATTGCGGTCCTCGACCGTCTCGAAGCCGAAGACAGCCGCGATCGAGGGGTGTGTGAGCTGGGCGAGCATCCTGGCTTCCCGGGCGAATCGCGCCACTCGCTCCGGGTCCGCCGTGAAGTCTCCCGGCAGAACCTTCAGCGCGATCGTCCGATCGAGCCGCGTGTCCTTCGCCCGGTACACTTCTCCCATCCCGCCCGCGCCGAGCGGCGAGAGAACCTCATAGGGACCGAGGCGAGTGCCGGATGCGAGGCTCATGGTTGCCTCCCCGCATTT
>DATFTF010000069.1:0-16083 GCA_035262245.1 Thermoanaerobaculia bacterium | reverse complement strand
CTCCGCGCGGGCAAGGAACAGGCCGAGGCCAATTACGACGCCTCGGTGGCCGCTTACCGCCTGCAGGTCTTAACCGCCTTCCAGGACGTGGAGGACAACCTGGCGGCGCTCAAGATTCTGGCGGTCGAGGCGCAGCAGCAGGCCGCCGCGGTGGACGCCGCCGAGCGCGCCCAGATCATCGCCAACAACCGCTACCAGGGGGGCGTCACGACCTACCTGGAAGTCATCACCGCGCAGGCCGTCGCGCTCAACAATCAGCGCACGGCGATCGAGCTTTCCGTCCGGCGGCTCGCCGCGGCGGTTAATCTGATCAAGGGACTGGGCGGGGGATGGGACCCTTCCACTCTCCCCTACGGGGCTCCGCCGTCGGCGCCCGCCGGCGAGTCCGCGCAAGCTGCCCGCCCGGCGTCCAACGTCTCGCAGCAGTGATCCGCGACGAGCCTGAGCCCGGAGCGACCGCGGAAGCCGCGTTCGTGGTGCGCGACTCCGATCTGGCCAGCGCTCTCTCGGAGGGGCACCGGGACTCCTTCCCGCCCGTCTTTGCCACCGCGCGGATGGTGGCGTTGATGGAGCTCGCGGCGGCGCGGATCCTGGCGCCGCTTCTCGAGCCGGGCGAGCTTTCGGTGGGTGTCCTCGTCAACATCGTGCACACCGCGGCGACGCCTCCGGGAGCGACGGCCACGGCGCGAGCCCGGTACACCGGCCGGGAGGGGAAGAAATACAATTTTGAAATTGTGGCCCGAGACGAGGGCGGAGAAATCGGCCGCGGGACCCACCAGCGAGCGGTGATCCAGACGGAGAGACTGCTGGAGGGGAGCCACCGTCGCCTCCGCTAGGCTCGAGATCTGCGCCTCCGGCGCACCGCGCTCGGCTCGCCCAAAGGGGCTCGACCGAGCGCCTGATCTCTCGCTACGCTCCGGCTCCCGCGGCGCGCGCCTCCACCCTCGGTTACTTCGGGTGACTACGCGCGCCGCGAACTAAACTAAGCCACCCATGTTGGAAGGTTGAGTGTTGCCATTGACTACTCATTCGGAGGCTTGAGGCCGGTGATCGTGGGATTCTTGTTCGGGTTGTTGAAGGCATCCAGCGCGGCAAAGACGAGACCGTCGTAGAAGAACACGGAATCGGTGGGAGGCAGGTCGAGGCCGAGCACGCCTTCGCCGGCCACGCGGCAGCCGCCGTCGAGCTCGTTCTCGCTGAGAAGCCGCCGCACGTAGAAGGCCACGAGCTTGAGGCTCGTCTCCGATGCCGGTTTTCCGTCTTCGTTGACGCGGAAGAGCCGCTCCCGTGCCCGGACGCTCTCTATCCCCATGACCTTCAGCACGGCGAACGATTCTCTACTGATCCGACGGCGCCCGGGGAACCATCATTACAGGAAGACGCGGCGCCGGTCCGCCCGGACTCCCCGCTGGACCGGCCAACGCCGCGGCCAGAAGCCGTCGCGGGAGGTCCTGTTCCTTCTTGATTCGGCCGGAAGCCCGGTCTAAGTTCTCCACGCGTTTAAGAGGAGCCATGCGCCGAGAGCCCCCGGCGATTCTTCCCGCCCGCCCCGCCGTCCGACTTCTCTTCGCTCTTCTCGCCGCCGGCCTCGCCGCGGCGTGCGCGAGGACTTCCGCCCCGGGCCGCTCCCTGCGGATCGCCGTCATTCCTCAGGGTTCAACCCACGAATACTGGAAGAGCATTCATGCCGGCGCGATCAAGGCCGCCCGCGACGAAGCCCAGGCCGGCGCCGGCGTGGAAGTGATCTGGAAGGGGCCGCTGCGGGAAGACGACCGCGAGCAGCAGGTGCAGGTCGTCGAGGGTTTCTTGACTCAGCGGATCGACGGAATCGTGCTGGCCCCTTTCGACAAGAACGCTCTGGTCCGCCCGGTCGAAGAGGCAAGCCGCTCGGGAATTCCCGTGGTCGTGATCGACTCGGCCCTCGAGTCGCGCGATCCGGTGAGCTTCGTGGCCAGCGACAATCACCACGGCGGCGAGCTGGCCGCCGGGGAAATGGGCCGCCTCCTGGCGGGCCGCGGCCGGGTCCTCGTTCTGCGCTACCAGGAGGGCGTCGCGTCGACGGAAGCGCGAGAGAAAGGCTTCGTGGAAAAACTCCGGGCGTCGTTTCCCGGCATCGAAATCGTCTCCTCCAACCAGTACGCCGGCGCCACGCGCGACACCGCCAAGCGCGCCTCGGAAAATCTGCTCAACCGCTACGGCCAGATCGACGGCATCTTCACGCCCAACGAATCCTCCACCGCCGGAATGTTGCTCGCGCTGGAAGACCTCGGCCGCGCCGGCAAGATTCGCCTCCTGGGCTTCGACGCGAGCGAGGTCTTCGTGGCCGCCATGAGGGCCGGCGAGCTCCACGGCGTCGTCGTGCAGAATCCGTTTCGCATGGGAGAGCTCGGGGTCAAGACCCTGATCGATCACCTGCGCGGCCGGAAGGTGGAGCCGCGGATCGACACCGGCGTCGCGCTCATAACTCCGGAGAATCTCTCGACCGAACCGTCGCAGCTTCTCCTCCACCCGCCTCTCGACCGCTATCTCCGGTAGGTTCCGTGGCCCTGCTGGAGCTTTCGGGGATCGAGAAGCGTTTTGGAGCGACCGCCGCTCTCTCCGGCGTGACCCTGACGATCCAGCCCGGCGAAATCCGTGCGCTGGTCGGCGAAAACGGCGCCGGCAAGAGCACGCTCGTGGCCATCCTCTCCGGAGCCTTCGCCCCGGATGCCGGACGGATGCGGCTCGCGGGAGAACCTTACGCCCCGCGCGACGCGGCCGACGCGCGCCGAAGCGGCGTCGCCTGCATCCATCAGGAACTGTGCCTGTGTCCGCACCTGTCGGTCGCGGAGAACATTCTCCTGGGAATCGAGCCCGCGTCTGGCGGCTGGATCTCGCGCCGCCGGGCGCTTGCTCGCGCCGCGGCGCTTCTCTCGGAGTTCGGACGCGGCGAGATCGATCCCGGCCGGCGGGTCGGGTCGCTGGCTCTTCCCGATCGCCAGATCGTCGAGATCTGCCGGGCTCTGGCCTGCGACGCGCGCCTCCTGCTGATGGACGAGCCGACCAGCACGCTGCAGCGAAGCAACGTGGATCGGCTGTTTCGGCTGATGCGGCAGCTGCGCGAGCGAGGGATCGCCATCCTCTACATCAGCCATTTCCTGGAGGAAGTCCGGGAGATCGCCGGCACCTACACGATCTTGCGCGACGGCCAGAGCGTGGACTCGGGCGAGCTCGCGTCGGTCGGCGATGGCGGCCTGATTGCCGGAATGGTGGGGAGACAGCTGCAAAGCACGCTGGCCCGAGGCACGGCGCCGGCGGCGCCGGGAGAGCCTCTTCTCGAGGTGCGCGATCTGGCCTCTCCTCCCCGTCTTCGCAGCGTCAGTTTCGAGCTCCATCGCGGGGAGATCCTGGGGATCGCCGGCCTGATCGGGTCGGGACGCACCGATCTGCTGCGGGCGCTCTTCGGCCTCTCTCCGGCGACCGGCCGTCTTCGGTGGCGGGGAGAGGATCTGCCGGCCGCCGGACTCGAAAGCTCGCGGCAGATCAGACGAGGCCTCGGATACTTGAGCGAGGATCGCAAAGCCGAGGGGCTCGCGCTCGGTCTCTCGATCGCCGACAACGTGACCCTGAGCCGCTTTTCCACGTGCGCCCGCAGAGGCTGGATCCACCTGCGAGAACAGCGGAAACAGACCGAAGACGTCCTGGGGCTTCTGCGCGTGCGCACGCCGGGCGTTCGGAGCCGGGTCCTGCGGCTTTCCGGCGGAAATCAGCAGAAGGTCGCGCTCGGCCGCCTGCTGCATCAGGATCCCGACCTGCTCCTCTTGGACGAGCCGGCGCGCGGCATCGACGTCGGAAGCAAGAACGACATTTACCGCGAGATTGGCCGCATGGCCGAGCGGGGAAAGGCGATCCTGATGGTGAGCTCCTACCTGCCGGAGCTTCTGAGTCTGTGTCATCGGATCGCGGTCATGAGCCGGGGACGACTCTCACCGGCGCGGCCGGCCTCGGAATGGACGCAGGACTCGATCCTTCAGGCGGCCATCGGAAGCTAGAGGCGCTGCCTGTGAACGCCGCGGGACGACGATGGATCGTTCGACTGGGCCCGCTTCTGGGCCTTGCCGGCGTCGTGGCCTTCTTTGCGGTTCTGATCGGCTCGCCGGAACGCTACCTGTCCGCGACCAATTTGCGCGTGATCCTCGCGCAGACGGTCATCGTCGCCTTAGGCGCAATCGGCATGACGGTCATCATGGTCAGCGGCGGAATCGACCTCTCCGTCGGCTCCTCGATCGCGCTGACCGGCGTGGTTGCCGCGGTGGCCCTTCGGGGAGGTTCGCCTCCCGCCGCCGCGCTGGCGCTCGGCATCGCCGCCGGCGGAGCGGTGGGCGCGGTCAACGGCCTGGCGATCACCGGCCTGCGCATCGTGCCTTTCATCGCGACACTCGGCATGCTCGGGATCGCGCGCGGGGCGGCCAAGTACCTCGCGAACCAGCAGACCGTCAACGTCCCGGCGACTTGGATCAACGAGCTGGCGGTGACGGTCCCGGCGCGCCGCTGGCTGCTGGTCGCGCCGGGCGTCTGGATCACGGCGATCCTCGCTGCTGCCATGTCGCTGGTCCTGACGCGCACGGTCTTCGGCCGTCACGTCTTCGCTCTGGGATCCAACGAAGCCGCGGCCCGAGCCTGCGGGATCGCCACTGGTCGTCTCAAGATCTGGATCTACGCGATGGCCGGCCTCTTCTTCGGCCTGGCGGGCGTCCTGCAGATGTCGCGGCTGCGTCAGGGCGATCCCACGGTGGCCGCCGGCGCGGAGCTCGACGTCATCGCCGCGGTCGTCATCGGCGGAGGAAGCCTGTCTGGCGGAGAAGGGTCGATCGGCGGCGCGATGATCGGGGCGCTCATCATGGCCGTGCTGCGCAACGGGTGTCAGCAGATGGGCTGGTCGAGTTATGTCGAAGAGATCATCATCGGAGCGATCATCGTGCTCGCCGTGGCCGCCGACCGCTACAGAATCTCGCGGTCCGCCGAGCCGGCCTAAGACACCAGGGATGAACCGCCGGGATTCCCGGCCGGAATCGCGGGAACGCGGGACGATTCTGCGCTCGACGCTCTCGCCGAACCCGGCGCCTTCTTCTGCGTATCTGTGACGCAGAACCGCAGGAGGACGGGGTGAGAAATCGCAGGGAAATCCTCGGAACCGCGGCGGCGCTGCTTCTTCTGGCCGGCGGGTCGAGGGCCGCGAATCCTCCGGCCGGGAAGTCTTACCAGATCGTCCAGGTCGCCTCCGGCGTCTACGCATTCCTTCCCGAAGAGTCCCTCACCGCCGTCGTGAGCGGCAACACGCTCGCGGTCGTCGGCGACGAGGGGGTCCTGGTCGTCGACACCGGCAACTTTCCAACCCTGGCGCGCCGCATGATCGCCGATCTGCGCGCCCGGACGAAGCAGCCGGTCAAGTACATCGTTCACACCCACTGGCATCCCGATCATTGGGTCGGCGACGGCGAGTTTCGAAGGGCCTTTCCCGACGTGGTGATCCTGTCGACGGCTTTCACGCGCCAGGCGATTGCGGAGCTCGCGCCCAAATACGTGCGCGGCGCCGTCGAGCGCGGCGATGAGTTCCTCGGCATGCTCAACCAGAAAATCGAATCGGGTAAACGGGCCGACGGATCTCCGCTGCCGGAGGCGGACAGGAATTTCTACCGTAAAGAAATCGAGGACCTCAAATTTGGAATCTCCGAATACAAGCAGGCGCAGCTTCTGGCGCCGAACCTCACCTTCGACCGGAGCGTCGCCGTGTACCTCGGCAAGCGCGAGGTGCGGATCTCCTTCCTCGGACGGGGAAATACTGCCGGGGACGCCGTCGTCGAGGTCCCCGACAGCAAGGTGGTGGCGACCGGGGATCTGCTGGTCTTCCCGACTCCGTACTCCTACGGCTCCTATCCCGGCGAGTGGATTGAGACTCTCTCGAAGCTCATGTCTCTCGACGCGACGGCCGTCGTTCCCGGGCATGGACCGATTTTTCACGACTGGGACTACGCACGGACGATTTCAGCGCTCCTGGCCTCGCTGCGGACGCAGGTGAAGGCGGCGGTCGATCAGGGTCTGGATCTGGAGGGGACGCGCAAGCGGGTGGACCTGTCGGAGTTTCGCGAGAAGCTGGCCGGCGACGATCCCGACAAGCAGCGGGCTTTCGACGTCAGTTTCACGGCCCCTGCCGTCGAGCGGGCCTACCAGGAGGCCAAGGGGAAGCTCGAGCCGGAAAGCTAGGGCGCGAGAACCGGCATCAGAGTGGGCCTCTCCTGGGAAGGTTTTCGCGTGGGGTATTGTTCTCGGAGCCGTGCCAAACCCCATCCTGCGACGGCTCGGTCTCGCTCTGGCGCCGGTCCTCGTCGCGGGACTGGTGGCGGCTCCAGCTTTCGCCGCGGACCGTCCGGCGACCTGGGCGACCCGTGTCGAGGACACCGCCATCGCCAACTGCTATCGGGTCGAGGCAGATTTCTACCGGAGCGCCCAGCCCACCGCGGAGGGCTTTCGCAGGCTCGCCAGCCTGGGGGTCAAGACCGTTCTCGACGTCGCCGGCGGCGACGGGGACACACTCGTTGCTGAAGGGACAGGCATCAAGCTGCTCCACATTCCGATGAGCGCCTTCGGGCTACGCGACGACCGCGTGCTCCAGGCGCTTCGGATCCTGGCCGATCCTTCCAATCGGCCGGTCGTAATCCATTGCCAGCAGGGAGCCGACCGGACCGGCGCGCTTGTGGCCCTCTACCGCGTCGTCGTCCAGGGGTGGACCAAGGAAGAGGCCATCCGGGAAATGAACGAGGGGGGCTACCACCACAGCTCGCTCTTCGTAAACCTCGACCAGTACGTCCAGAGGGCCGACGTCGGAGCGCTTCGCAAGGCGCTGGGCATCGCCGCGGCTCCGGTTCTGGCCACGGCCCAGAAAACCGCCGCGGCGCCCGCATCCGTCGGTTCCAGCGCCGCGTCGCCGGTGGCCGCTCCGATCGCGGTAGGCGCATCCGACCAGCGCTAAGCTTCCTCGGCTCCGGCTCCCGCGGCCGAGCGTCCCCTCGTTCCGTTACTTCAGCAGGCTGAGCGCGCCGCGAACCAGAAGGTCTCTCCTGGCGTATCCTGTCCAGACTGCCCGTAGCTCAGCCCGGATAGAGCATCAGCCTTCTGCATCGAGCGTCGTCGGCCGCAAAAGCGGCCGAGGGACGCGACAAGCCGCGGGTCCGCCCCCGGCTCACCTGAGGGTCGCTGGTTCGCTTCGAATAGGCACCGGCGAAGCCGGCTCCTCCTCCTCTGGCGTATCCTGTTCGCGCTGCCCGTAGCTCAGCCCGGATAGAGCATCAGCCTTCTAAGCTGAGGGTCGCTGGTTCGAATCCAGCCGGGCAGACCATCCCGCCACAGACGAACTCAAGGAAGCCAGATCGCTGGTTCGGAGCCGAGCGTGGCGGAGCAAAGCGACGCAAACATGCGAGACAGCCGCGGGTCCGCCGCGGCTAATCCAGCCGGGCAGACCATGGCGATAGGGAGGAACTCGAGGAAGCCGGATCGCTGGTTCGGAGCCGAGCGTGGCGGAGCAAAGCGACGCAAACACGCGAGACAGCCGCGCGTCCGCCGCGGCTAATCCAGCCGGGCAGACCATGGCGCCACAGACGAACTCAAAGAAGCCAGATCGCTGGTTTCGGAGCCAAGCGTGGCGGAGTGAAGCGACGCAACACGCGAGACAGCCGCGGCACGACGCCTGCCAGGCTGGGAACTCAACGTCCCTGGATTAGCTCTTGAAATTCCTTTTCGCCGTGGAGACAGGCGAGGTCGGGGTCGCGCCGGAGATGCGCCCATTCGGCATAGCCCGCCTCGACGGCTCGCATCAAAGTTGCGAGCGCCTCTTCCTTCATGTTCAGGCATCCGTATGTGCAGGCGGCGTTGTAAATCGTATGCGGATCGCTTGTGCCCTGGGCCATCACTCTTTGGAGCTCGCGCACCGCCTCCTGCGGCTTTTGGGATCGAGCATAGTAACCCGCCAGGAGCATGCGTGCCCTCGTGTCTTCGGGGACCCATTCGAGCTGTCGCTCGAGCGCCGCCGCGTGGCGCTCGCGAAGGGCCGTTGCCTCGGCCTCGCGACCCAGGGCCTCGAGCACGTTGGTGTACGGAATGTAGACGTTGTAATCGTCGCCGGTTGCCTCGATCGCCGTTTCGACGAGACCCGCCGCCTCTTCCCAGCGGTCCGAGGCGAAGAGCGCTCTTCCAAGAATGTCCCACGAGCTTTCACAGTCGTGTTTCAGCGCGATCGCCTTGCGGGCCGCCTCGACCGACTCACCGAATTCGCCGCGCGCATACAGAATTCGAGCGCGCGCAACGAATGCCTCCGGCAACTGCGAGTCCAGGGCGAAAGCCCGGGAGCTGGCCGCGACGGCGCGCTCGAGCCAGCGTTGGTCGTGACTCTGAAGATAGAACTGCATCGCGCAGACGTTCGCGATGCCGGCGTGCGCGAGAGCGAACGACGGATCGAGAGCGAGAGCGTGCTCGAACATCTCCAGGGCGAACTCTCGGCGTTGCTGGCGACTGTAGCTCCGACCGCGTAGGAAGTAGTCGTAGGCGTGCAGGTTCCCCGTCGGCTTGCTGGCGATCGTCTCGTCTTCCTGGCTCGAGAGTGTGATGCGAAGAGCCTGAGCGATGCTTCGCGCGACGTCTTCCTGGACCGCGAAGACGTCTTCGAGCTGGCGGTCGTAACGCTCGGCCCAGACGGAATGGCCGGTTCGAGTTTCGACGATCTGCACGGTCACCCGAAGGCGGTTGCCGGACCGGCGAAGACTGCCTCCGAGCACGTGCGTGGCATGCAGCTGCTCGCCGACTTCCGGCGCCGACGCGTTGCGGCCCCGATAGGATGCGACGGCTGCCCGGGGAAAGACCCGCAGGCTCTTGATCTTCGCGAGCTCCGTCGTAATGTCTTCGGTCATCCCGTCGCGGAAATAGTCGTCTTCGCGCGCGCCGCTCAGATTGTCCAGATAGAGCACCGCAACGGACAGCCCGCCGTCCATCTCCTGCCGCAATGGGTCCTTCTCGATTCCGCCGTCGGCCTCGCCGGCACTCTCCAGATTGAAGGCGACGTCTTTCGCCGACTGAAAGCGCGACTCCGCAGACTTTTCAAGGCAATGGCGGAGTATCTGTCGAATCGCCGGTGAGAAAGTCCCGGCCGAACCGGCGAGTTCGGTCGGGGTTTCGCGAAGAATCGCGGTCATCGTCTCGGCCGCTGTATCTCCCTGAAACGCCCGATGTCCGGCCAGCATCTCGTAGAGAACGGCGCCAAAGGAAAAAATGTCAGATCGAAAATCGACGGGCTCTCCCTTCACCTGCTCGGGAGACATGTAGCCGACCGTCCCCAGGACAGTTCCCGGCCGAGTCGCTTGTGCAGCCGTCGGGGCATTGGAAACGGCGGATGCTGCCGCCTCGGCCGTCTTGGCCAACCCAAAGTCGAGGATCTTGACGTGGCCGCCTCTGGTAAGAAAAAGATTTTCGGGTTTCAGGTCCCGGTGGACGATCCCCTTCTCGTGCGCCGCCGACAGGCCCCTGGCGATCTGAATCCCGAAGTCAATGGCCTCCTTCGGGGTGATCGGTCCCCAGTTCAGCCGGTCGCGCAGCGTCTGGCCCGAGAGAAGCTCCATGACGGCATAGGCAATGCCGCGATCTTTGCCGTAATCGTGGATCGCCAGGATATTCGGGTGGGACAGCGCTGCGACTGCCTTCGCCTCCCCTTCAAAGCGGGCCAAGGCATCGGGGTCCTGCGCGAGCGACTCCGGCAGTACTTTGACAGCCACTTCCCGGTCGAGCTTGCTGTCCCTGGCCCGGTAGACCTCGCCCATCCCGCCCGATCCGAGCGGCGCGAAGATCTCGTAAGGGCCGAGCTTCATTCCTGGGGAAAGGCTCAATCGGTCCCCTTGAGAAAGCCCGGATGTTAACGCAGCGTACGGAGGACCGGCCGAGACAGCACTTGGAGACGTCGGCATGGATTTCCCGAAAGCGGAATTGCTGGTTCGGATCCGGGCGTGGCGGAGCAACGCAAGACAACCGCGGCGAAGGCGACGGCGATATGCTTTGATCGTGCGGCCGCGTTTTCGGTGGATGACGGCACTTGGCTTCGCAGGTGCGATCGTCGCCGCGTGCAGCAGCTCGGACTCGCGGACGGTCGTCTCGGCCACCGGCTCGACCAAACAACCGGCCGCCGGCTGGTTCCCACCGTGACTCCCATCATCTTGGCCCCTCCAACGCGGTCTCCGACGCCGCTGCCGCCGAACATTCCGCCCCCGCCGACCCCGTAGGACCCGCAGCGCCTGGTAAACTGAATCCGCGCCTAATCGCCTCGGGCAGGCCATCACGCTGGGGAGAGAGACGCCCTCAGGAGAATTTGTGGCGAAGAGAAGCATTTCTGGTCCCACAGGAGGATCGACCGCAGGGAGTCTCCTCGGCCAGAGAAGTCGGATTCCGGTCTGCCGGATCCTCTTCGTGCTCGCGGCCGTGGTTGCCGCTCGATGGGCCGCCGCCGACTGCACGCTGACCAGCACCGGAAACATTCCCCTGCCGGATCTCGGACCGGGGCTCTATCAGACTTTCGCCGGCGGGCTCTACCCCGGCGGAAACTCGACGCGGCCCCCCGCCCACGAAGCCGCCGGCGTCCAGATCGGCAACGGCATTCAGCCGCGCAACGCGGCAGGGGCCGTGGACCTCGTCAATGGAAAGATCGTCATGATCTCCGTCGGCATGTCCAACACCAACGACGAGTTCGCCTTCGGTTCCTCCTCTTTTCAGCCGCGGGCCAACGGCGATCCGAGCAAGAATCCAAAGCTCGTCATCGTCAACGGCGCCCAAAGCGGGCAGGACGCCCCGAAGTGGATCGATCCGAACGCCGCGACGTGGGCCACTGTCGATTCGCGGCTTTCCGCCGCCGGCGTCACGCCGCAACAGGTTCAGGTCGCCTGGGTCAAGCAGGCCATTGCCCAGCCGTCGACGCTGGGCTCCTTCCCGACCCATGCGCAGGTTCTTCAGAACGACATACAAACGATCGCCCGTAACCTTCTCGTTCGATACCCCAACATCCAGATCGCCTACTTCTCCAGCCGCACGCGCGCCTACACCAACGTCGTCTCATCGCTCAACCCGGAGCCGTTCGCCTACGAGTCCGGCTTCTCGGTCAAATGGATGATCGAGAATCAGATCAACGGGATGGGGAACCTGAACTTCGATCCGGGCCAAGGAACGGTCGTCGCTCCCTACCTCTCCTGGGGACCGTACATCTGGGCGGACGGGACCAATCCCAGGTCGGACGGGTTCGCATGGCTCTGCAGCGATACGCAGTCGGACTTCACGCATCCGAGCCTGACCGGCATACAGAAAGTCGCCGATCAACTGCTCGCGTTCTTCAAGACGGATCCGACCGCGCGGCCATGGTTTCTGCGCAACACCGTCGTGGGATCGCCGCCGACGGTGACCGCGACGGCGAGCGTGACCAGCGGCGTCGCGCCTCTGACCGTGAACTTCACATCGAGCGCCACGGACTCCGATGGGACGATCCGCGAATACGCCTGGACCTTCGAGGACGGGACTTATTTTTTTTCGCAGAATCCGGTCAAGACTTTCCGCGTGCCCGGGATTTATCACGCGCGGCTGACCGTGACCGACAGCTCGGGCAATACCGTCACCAACGAGATACCGATCTCGGTGACCGCGTCGACCACGGCGATGAGCTTCTACACGCTTCCTCCCTGCCGCGTCGTCGACACCCGGGGCGCGGACGGGCCCGCCTTGAACGCCGTCTCGACCCGCACCTTCCCGCTCGCCGGCAAGTGCGGAATCCCAGTCACCGCTGAAGCGCTCGCGGTCAACACGACTGTGACCCTGGCGACGGCGGCCGGCGACCTGCGCCTCTTTCCAGGCGGAGCCCCGCTGCCCCTGGTCTCGACGATCAATTACGGGCCCGGACAGACCCGCGCCAACAGTGGCGTCGTCGCCCTCGGCGCGGCGGGAGACGTCTCGGTGCGCTGCGACCAGGCCTCCGGCGCCGTGCATCTCATCCTCGACGTCACCGGCTATTTTCAGTAGCTCCATTGGCCAGAGCGCTGCTTGCGCGCCGAGCGCCTCCGCACGGATTGCTAGACTCCACGCGATGACCGTCCGAATCGTCTATTGCGACACCTGAGCCACGACGGCTGCCAAGGCGGCGAGTTTCGCTGCCCTCATCCGGGAGCGCCTGGGGCAATCCGTCGAGCTCGAAAAGGGTCGGCGCGGGCAGTTCGAAGTTTTCGCGGACGGACGGCTCGTCGCTTCCCGAAGGGGCGGGCTCGTCGCCAGGATTGTGAACAGGCCCTGGCCGGCCCCGGAGGAAGTCGTCGAGGCCGTGCGCTCGGCCGTCGAAGCGACGAGGGAGTAAAGTCCTATTGGGGGCTACTGGTCTCCTAAACAGGCGCACGTGAAGAAACCCCGCCGCATCATCGTGTGGATCGCCGTCTCCGCCGACGGCTACATCGCCCGGCCCGATGGCGACTTTTCCTGGCTCGACCGGCCGCGCCCCAAGGGCAACTACGGAATGGGCGCCTTCCTGCGCTCGATCGACACGGTCCTCTGGGGGCGGAAGACCTACAAGATCGGGCTGAAGTTCGGGGGCAAGAACCTCGGCATGGGTCCCGGCATCCGCAACTACGTCTTCTCCCGTAAGCCTCCGAAGAAGGCGCCTTCGGGCATCGCCTTCGTCCGCGGGTCGATCCCGGCCTTCGCGCGGCGTCTCCGGCGCGAGCCCGGCAAGGATGTCTGGATCATGGGAGGAGCGGGCCTCATCGCCTCCTTCCTTGACGCCGGCGAGATCGACGCCTTCTCCATTCACGTCATCCCGGTTTTCATCGGGTCCGGCATTCCTCTGGCCGCTCCACGGCGCCGTCTCTTGCGGTTGAAGCTTCGCTCCGCCCGACGCTTCCCCGATGGCGTCGTGAAGCTCGAGTATGATGTCCGGCGCGGCGACCGACAGTCCAGATAACAATATATAAATTGTAGAGGAAGGTCTGCGCGATTTCGCTCCGACAAGGGCGGCCGGGCGGAGGCCCTGCGATAGACTGCCCGACCCGAGGCTCGGACCGCGAGGGTCCGCCGGCGAGAGGAGAGCAAGCATGAAACGTCTCGTCACGGCCGCTTTTCTGGGCGCGCTCCTTGCCGCCGGCGCCGCCGCGGACGAGGGGATGTGGTCCTTCAACAACATTCCGGTCAAGGCCTTGAAGCAGAAGTACGGGTGGGCGCCGGACAAGAAATGGCTCGATCACGTCCGTCTGGCTTCCGTCCGGTTCAACAATGGCGGCTCGGGGTCTTTCGTGACGGACACCGGCCTGGTCCTGACCAACCATCACGTGGGCGCAAACTGCATTCAGAAAATTTCCACGCCGGAACACGATTACGTCGCTGCCGGCTACCGCGCCGCGACGGCGGACGCCGAAGTCAAATGCCCGGACCTGGAGTTGAACGTCCTCGAGGGGATCGACGACGTGACCGCCAGGGTCAACGCCGCCGTCAAGCCCGGCATGTCCGACGCCGAGGCGCTGGAGGCCCAGAAGGCGGTGCAGGCCGCCCTGGAAAAGGCCTGCCATGACAAGACCGGCCTGCGGTGCGACACCGTCACTCTCTACTCCGGCGGCGAGTACGACCTCTACCGATACAAGAAGTACACCGACGTCCGCCTGGTCGTGGCGCCGGAATTCGAGATCGCCTTTTTCGGCGGGGATCCGGACAACTTCACCTATCCCCGGTGGGACATCGACTTCGCCATCTTCCGCATCTACGAGGACGGCAAGCCCGTCAAGCCTGCGAGCTTTCTCTCGTGGAACTCCGCGGGGCCCAAGGAAAACGAGCTGGTCCTAGTGCCCGGCAACCCGGGTTCCACCGCGCGGCTGGAGACGCTGGCGCAGCTCGAGCTCGAGCGCGACGTCGTCAATCCGGCGAATATCGAGTTTTTGACGCGGCGCGCCAAGCTTCTCCACGAGTTCTCGGAAAAGAGCGCCGAGAACGCGCGGCAGGCCAGCCGCATGCTCTTCGGCGTCGAGAACAGCCTCAAGGCCCGCAAGGGCATCGAGGCCGCCCTGCTCGATCCGGCGGTCATGAGCAAGAAGGCCAAGGAAGAAAAGGAGCTGCGGGCCCGCGTGGCCTCGGATCCGAAGTGGAAGCCGTACGCCGGAGCGTGGGACGCCATCGCCGCGGCGCAAAAGATGTACGCCGAGCGCTTCCGGCGCGACGACGTGATCACCCGCGCTCTCGCCGCCTCCCCGCAGATGGTGACTGCGCGCCGGATCGTCCAGTTCGTGGCGGAGAAGGAAAAACCCAACGAGAAGCGGCTGGAAGAGTTTCGCGACTCCAAGCGCCAGTCGCTCGAGTTCCAGCTCTACTCCCCGGCGCCGATCTACCCGAATCTCGAGGAGGCGACCATCGCCGACGCCTTCCAGCTCATGGCCGAAAAGCTGGGCGGCGACGACCCCTTCGTCAAGAAGGTCCTGGAGGGAAAATCACCCGATGAGCGCGCGCGAGAGCTCGTGGCCGGGACCAAGCTCGCGGACGTCGCGGTTCGCCGCGCGCTGGTCGACGGGGGCGGCGCGGCGGTCGAGCAGTCCACCGATCCCATGATCGTTCTGGCGCGGCAGACGGACACCGAAGTCCGCGCCATCAAGAAGTGGCACCAGGACAACGTCGAAAGCATCGACAAGGAGAACGGCGCGCTGATCGCCCGGGCCATGTTCGCCGTTCGCGGCAAGGACCAGTACCCCGACGCGACTTTCACGCTGCGTCTGGCCTACGGCCCGGTCCTGGGGTACGAGGAGAACGGAAAGAAGATCCCTTTCCAGACCGTCTGGAGCGGCATGCACAGGCATTCGGAAGAGCACGGCGGAAAGCCGCCCTACGAGCTGCCGGCGTCCTACCTCCAGGCGCGGGAGAAGATCGACCCGCAAACGCCCGTCAACTTCGTCACCACCGCGGACACCACCGGCGGCAACTCCGGGAGCCCGGCGATCAATCAGAAGGCGGAGCTCGTCGGCCTTCTCTTCGACGGGAACATCCAGTCGCTCGGAAACGACGTCGTCTACACAGAGCTGGTGGCCCGATCCCTCTGCGTTCACCCGGCCGCCATCATCGCCGCACTGCGCCAGGTCTACGGAGCGGGGGATCTGGCCGACGAGCTGGAGAAGACGCGCGCCGCCGCCGCCAAGAAAAAGTCGGGCAAGAGCGCGCCGGCGCGCAAACCTTCCCCTTAGCGGCGGTCCAACGCCCGGCGGCGCCGAACGCTACAATTCCGCCGAACCCATGATCGGCACGACGATCTCTCACTACCGCATCCTCGGCAGACTCGGCGGCGGAGGCATGGGCGTCGTCTACGAGGCCGAGGATCTGCGCCTCCTGAGGCACGTGGCCTTGAAGTTCCTTCCCCACGAGGTCGCCGCCGACGTCTCGACGCTCGAGCGCTTGAGGCGCGAAGCGCAGGCCGCCTCCGCGCTGCAGCATCCCAACATCTGCACGATCTACGACATCGACGAGCACGAAGGAAAGCCGTTCCTGGTCATGGAGCTTCTGGAGGGAGAGACCCTGAAGGATGCCTTGAACGCCGGTCCGCTCCCGCTCGGCAAGACCATCGCGCTCGGCACACAGATCGCCGACGCCCTGGACGCGGCCCACGCCCGCGGCATCGTCCATCGGGACATCAAGCCGGCCAACATTCTCGTGACCCGGCGCGGCGACGCCAAGCTCCTGGACTTCGGGCTCGCCAAGCTCGACGCGCGGCAAACGCCTGCGCCGGCGTCGACCGATTCGCGCCTGGCGACCGCCGCCGCGCCGGAGCACCTGACCAGCCCCGGCACGACGCTTGGAACGGTCGCCTACATGTCTCCGGAGCAGGCCCGCGGCGAACCCTTGGATGCCCGCACCGATCTCTTCTCCTTCGGCGCCGTGCTCTACGAGATGGCGACCGGCCGGCAGCCCTTCGCGGGCAACACCTCGGCGATCATCTTCGACGCCATCCTCAACAAGGCGCCCGTCTCGCCCGTGAAGCTGAACCCCGAGACGCCGGCGGAGCTGGAAAGAATC
>DATFTF010000068.1:0-10146 GCA_035262245.1 Thermoanaerobaculia bacterium | reverse complement strand
CGACCCTGAGTAAGATCCCGCAGCTCCTGCGCAACGTGCGCGTGACCCGGAAGGTGCCGCTGGAGGACATGCCCGCGGTGGGCGCGGCTCTGGAGCGCGCGCGCCGCGAGCTCGACCACTCCGGCCGCGTGCTGCTGCGCTACTCGGGGACCGAGCCCCTGCTGCGCATCATGGTTGAGGGGTTGAATGCCGCCCAGGTTTCGCAGATCGCCGACGCGCTGGAGACGGCCGTGCGCGCGGAGCTCGCATGAGAGGAATCCGCGCGATCCTCTTCGACGCCGGCGGCACGCTGGTCCACGTCAACGGGGAGGCGATCTGCCGGGCCGCCGGCCTGCCTTACACCGAGTCTTCCTTCCGTGACGCCGAGGCAGCCGCGCACCGGCAGGTCCGCCGCTGGATCGCCGAGCGCCCCGACTCGACCGACGCCGAGCGGCTCCCGGTCTATATCGACGGGATGCTGCGTGAGCTGGGGATCGAGGACGAGGCCGCGCGCGCGGCCGGAACGAGGCGCATCGCGGAAGAGAACGCCCGGGCCAGCCTGTGGTCCCGGCCGGGAGAGGGCGCCGTGTCCACGCTCGAGACTCTCCGGGGGCGCGGATACCGTCTCGGCGTGATCTCGAACTCCAACGGGCACGTCCGGAAGCTTCTCCAGCAGGCGCGCCTGGCGCCGTTTCTCGAAGTGATCATCGATTCTTCCGAGGTCGGCATCGAAAAGCCCGACCCGCGGATCTTCTTCGCCGCGACGGAGCAGCTGGCCCTCATGCCCTCGGTCTGCAGCTACGTCGGGGACATCTACGAGATCGACGTCCTGGGCGCCCGGGCCGCGGGCCTCGCTCCTATCCTGATCGGATCGTGCGCTGCGCCCGAGCCCGTGGAGAGGGTCGCGGCTCTGGCGGACCTTCTCGCCCTCTTTCCGCCGCTGACGGCCGGAGAGCCGGTCCCATGATCCGGTGGGCGGCGGCGGCCACACCGGCGGACATCGATCTCGCCCGGCTTCTGTTCCGCGAATACGAGACGTCGCTCGGAATCTCGCTCTGCTTCCAGGGCTTCGAGGAGGAGCTCGCCGGGCTCCCCGGCGCCTACGCGCCGCCGCGGGGCCGACTCCTCTTGGCGCGGGAAGGGGACGCTCCGGCCGGATGCGGAGCCCTGCGGCCGCTGGCCGACGACATCTGCGAGATGAAGCGCCTCTACGTGCGCGAGGCGTTCCGCGGACTGGGAGTCGGACGGCTTCTTGCCGCCTCACTCATCGCCGAGGCCCGGACCATCGGCTACGCGAGGATGCGGCTGGACACTCTCCCGTCCATGACCGCAGCCATCCCGCTCTACCGCTCGCTGGGATTCCGCGAGATCCCGCCGTACACGAGAAATCCCGTCCCGGGCGCGCTGTTTCTGGAGAAAGAGCTCTGACGATCGCAGCGTGATCGCAACAGGATCGCAGCGCGATCGCAGCGGGATCCGGATGGCGGCTGGCCATTTTGAGACCTCGATGCCCGGCGACGGGTGTGCTTCTCGCGTCGCGGCGCTATGCTCGCCGAGTTTCTGGAAGGAGATCCGAATGCGAACGTTCCCAGGGACCTCGAAGGCGGTGACCGGGGCGAAGCGCCAGCGCGCCCTCAGCCTCGCGGCGCTTGCCGCGCTGATTGTCGCGACATGCGCAATGCCGGCGGCGGGCGAGATCACGCCCGGACCGGCCCCGACGACTCCTCCTGAACGGGACGGGTCGCACGACTTCGACCCGCTGCTCGGCAAGTGGAAATATCACCTTCGGAGGCTCGTCAATCCCTTGACCGGTTCCAAGACCTGGATCGACCTCGAGGGAACCGGCGTGTGTCGGCCGATCTTCGACGGCGCTCAGATCGACCAGATCGTCGTCGACGGCGACGGCACGCACATCGAGGGGCTGACGCTGCGCACCTACAATCCTCAATCCCACCAGTGGAGCCTGTACTGGGCCAACCGGAAGGTCGGCAAGCTCGATGTGCCTCAAATCGGCCAGTTCAAGGAGGGCCACGGCGAGTTCTACGCGCAGGACATCTTGAACGGCAAGGCCATCCTGATTCGCTTCGACTGGACGGGCCTGGCGACGAAATCGCCTCACTTCGAGCAGGCCTTCTCGGCCGACGGCGGCAAGACCTGGGAGGTGAACTGGATCACGGACCAGGTCAAGGTAAGCGACTAGCGTCCTCTTCGCAACGCGCGGGCATGCGCCCGTCGTGCCCTTCGCAACGCGACCAAGTTTCGCGAACTGGATTCGCGAAACGACTCGCGTTGCGGGAGCCGGAGCGGAGTTCGTCGATCAGGCGGGCCGTCGAGGCCGCATCCGGCCGAGCGGACCGCCGGTGCGCCCAAGGGGCGCAGAGTGACGAACTCCGCGCAGGCGACGGTTACCCCGACGTTCTCTCAATCCCCGGCATCGACGTCGTTGAAGAGTTGGGCTCGGCGAACACGAGGGCGGTTCCGTTGATGGGGAGCAGAACCGTGTGGTTGCGGTCGGCGAAATCGAGCCAGACCTCGTAGTAACCCTGCGAAGAGACGGCCATCAGCCGGCCGGGCTTGTTCTTCAGATCGAGCGTCGGGCAGAAGATGATGACGCGAGCGGGCAGGTCCATACGGTTTTCGATTTCCGATGAAGCCGCGGCGGCCGCATGCGAGCCGCGCGCCTTCCATCTTCCGTCTCTACCTCTCCTGTTCGAAGCTGCGAAACGCGGCGGCCCGGCCCCTCAGGCCGCTGCCGGCGCCTCGCATGGCCAATCCTTCGACGACTTCAGGACTCGTTCCCGCTCATTATCTCAAGCATTTCGGTCCAGGTCACGACTCGAACCTTCAGCCCGCGCGCTTTTTCGAGCTTCGATCCGGCCTCCTCGCCCGCCACCAGGAAGTCGGTCTTGCCGGAGAGGGAGCCGGAAACACGCGCTCCGGCGGCCTCTAGAAGGACCGTTGCCTCCTCGCGGCTAATACCCGGAAGGGTTCCGGTCAAGACGACCCTCTTCCCGGTCAGAGGCCCTCCCGCCGGACGGCGCGGCGCGATGGAAGCGAATTGGAGCCCGTGTCGGCGGAGCTTCTCGACGAGCTCCTGGTGGCGCGGGTGCCGGAACCAGGCGAACACCGCCGCCGCCGTGTTGGGACCCACCTCCTCCGCCATCTGCAGCTCCTCCTCGGAGGCTCCGGCCAGAGCGTCCAGCGTGCCGAACCGCTCGGCCAGAATACGGGCCGCCTTTTCGCCGATGTGAGGAATGCCGAGCGCGAACAGGAGCCGGGCCAGATCGTTGGACTTGCTCTGCTCGATCTCGGCGAGGAGGTTCCCGGCCGACTTTTCGCCCCAGCGCTCCAGGCGGACGAGATCCGCCGCCTTCAGGTCATAGATCGAGGCCACGTCGGTCAGGAGCCCTTCCCGCACGAGCTGATCGACGAGCTTGTCCCCCAGTCCTTCGATGTTCATGGCCCGACGCGCGCAGAAGTGGCGCAGCGCCTCGCGCACCACGGCGGGGCAGGACGGGTTGACGCAGCGTGTGGCCACTTCTCCTTCCACGCGCACGACGGGATCGCCGCAGACCGGACATTCCCGGGGCATGGCGAAGGGAACCGCCTCCGCAGGACGCTTTTCCAGGACGACTCGGACGACCTTCGGAATGATCTCTCCACCCTTCTCGACGACGACCGCGTCCCCCACCCGCACATCCTTGCGCGTGAGGTCCTCGTAGTTGTGGAGAGTGGCCCGCTTGACCGTCGTGCCGGCCAGCTGCACCGGAGAGAGATGTGCCACCGGCGTCAGGACACCGGTCCGGCCGACCTGAACGGAGATCGCCTCCACCACCGTGACCTTCTCCTCCGGCGGATATTTGAAGGCGAGCGCCCACCGGGGAGACTTTGCCGTGAAGCCCAGGCGCTCCTGCAGAGCGCGGTCGTCGACCTTGATGACCACGCCGTCGGTCTCAAAATCGAGGTCGCGCCGCTTCTCGCGCCACTCCTCGATGAACTCCCGTACTTGCCCAAAGCCCTGGCAACGCCGGGACTGGGGCTGGACGCGAAAGCCGAGGCCTCGCAGCCACTCGAGGGTCCCGGCCTGCGCGGCCGGCAGCGTCTGCGCCTGGGTCACCGCGTAGAGCCAGGCCTCCAGTCCGCGGCGCGCGGTGATGCGGGAGTCGAGCAGCTTCAGGGTTCCCGCTGCGGCGTTGCGCGGATTGGCGAAAAGAGGCAGGCCCTCTTCCTCGCGCCGCGCGTTCAAGGCGGCGAAAGCCTTCTTCGGATAGTAGACCTCGCCGCGCACCTCCAAGGACGAGGTCTCCGGGATCGACAGCGGAATCGAGCGGATGGTCCGCACGTTGACCGTCACGTCGTCGCCGCGCAGGCCGTCGCCCCGCGTCGCGCCGAGCGTCAGACGGCCCCCTTCATAGCGCAGGGAGATCGAAAGCCCGTCGATCTTGAGCTCGGCGACGTACGCCGGAGGCTCCCGTCCGAGGATCCGGCTGGCGCGGGCGAGCCAGGCCTCGGCCTCCTCCCACGAATAGGCGTTCTCCAACGACAGCATCGGGGTCGCATGGGTCACCGTGGCGAAGCCTTCGGAAGGGGCGCCGCCCACGCGCCGCGCCGGCGAGTCGGGCGAAGCAAGCTCGGGATATTTCTCCTCCAGGGCCACGAGCTCGCGCATCAACGCGTCGAAGTCGGCGTCGGTGATCTCCGGCCGCCCCTCGACGTAGTACAGCCGCTCGTGGCGAAGGATCTCTTCCGCCAGGTCCCGCGCGCGCTCTCGCGCCTCCTCCGGCGCCGCCCCGCGCTCGACTCCCGGCGCTTCCGCGGGCCCTTCCCGCAACCTTCCGGCCATCTCCGCCATGCTACAGTGGCGCCGATGCGGTGGGCAAAGGCGCGCGCGATCGTGCCCGCGGTCGCGGCTCTCACGTGGTCCGCCGTCTCCCGAGGAGAGAGCGCCCCGAGCGCGGACCTGACGCCGCCGATCGCTTCCTACGAGATCTCCGCACGCCTGGACACCGAAAAGAAAACGGTCGAAGGCACCGAGCTTCTGACGTGGACGAATCGAACGTCGCACCCGACGTCGACTCTCCGGTTCCATCTCTACCTGAACGCCTTCCGCAACACGCGTTCCACGTTCTGGCGGGAGTCGAAGGGCAAGGCACGCGGCAAGACCATGCCGGACTCGTGGGGCTCCGTCGAAATCCTGCGCATGACGCTCGAGGACAACACGGATCTGCTGCCCGCGGTCTCCTCGATCGCGCCCGACGACGGAAATCCCGACGATCGGACGGTGGCCGAAGTGCGCCTGCCTCGGCCGGTGGAGCCGGGCCAGACCGTCCGCGTGGCCCTCGATTTCGTCTCCCGCCTCCCGCGCGTCTCGCGCCGCACCGGCTACAAGGGGGACTTCTACCTGGTGGCGCAGTGGTTCCCCAAGGTCGGAGTCCTCCAGGAGTCCGGATGGAACTGCCACCAGTTTCACGCGACGAGCGAGTTCTTCTCCGACTTCGGCAACTACGACGTCTCGCTGGACGTACCGGTCCGCTACCGCGGAAAGGTCGGCGCCACCGGACGGCAGGTGGAGGAACGGGTCTCCCCCGCCGGCGACCGGATCACTTACCGCTTCCGCCAGGCGAGCGTCCACGACTTCACCTGGACCGCGGATCCGGCCTTCCTGGTCGTGGGCGACCACTTTCACGAAGCGGGCCTGCACGACGTGGACATCACGCTGCTCTTGGAGCCCGAGCACCGGCGCCAGGCCGACCGGTACCTCAAGGCGGTCAGGGCCGCGATCTCCGGCTACGGGCGCGTTCTGGGCCCTTATCCCTACGACACGCTGACGGTCGTCGATCCTCCCTGGGGCGCCAGCGGCGCCGGCGGCATGGAGTACCCGACGCTCATCACGGCGGGGACTTCGCTTTCCGCTCCGGCCTCGGTGCACGAGCCGGAAGGGGTCACCGTCCACGAGTTCGGGCACCAGTTCTTCTACGGCCTGCTCGCCTCCAACGAATTCGAGGAGCCGTACACCGACGAAGGCTTCAACACCTACATGACCGACCGGGTGCTCTCCGCGGTCTACGGCGCGGATCATCCGGTCCTCAACCTCTTCGGACTGCGCTTTCCGCTGGGGATCGATCAGCGCTATCCGGTCGATTCGAACCGCCGCTTTTTCGCCTCCGCCACCCGCGACGTCCATGCGACGTGGAGCTGGGGTTACCGCGATGTCGAGACCTACGGCGCGGACGCCTACTCCCACACCGCCCTGGCGCTGGCCACGCTCGAGCGCCTGCTGACGATCAACGCAATGGACAGGGCCCTGCGGCTCTACGCCGACCGCTGGCGCTTCCGGCATCCGAGCCTCAAGGACTTCATCGCCGCGGTCAACGACACGACCGGCCGCGACTGGACCTGGTTCTTCCAGCGGACCTTCGGCTCCTCCGGCCAGGTCGACTACGCGGTGGACCAGGCGGAGAGCGTTCCGGCCAAGGCGCCACGCGGCCTCTTTGAGAAGGACGGCAAGCTCGTCGCGGGGCCGCCGGAGGCGCTCGCCACGCCCAAGGGCTACGACACCGTCGTCACCGTCCGCCGGATCGGCGAGACCGCTCTTCCGGTGGAGATCGTGCTGCGCTTCGAAGGGGGGAGGACCTTTCGCACGACCTGGGACGGAGAGGCCCGGTGGACACGCTTCCGCGTCTCGCAGGGGCCGCGCCTCATCGAAGCGGTGGTCGACCCCGACGAGAAGATCCTGCTCGACGCCAACCGGTTCAACAACGGCCTGCGCGTCAAGCCGGATCTGCGGGCCGCCTCCCGCTGGACGGCCCGGAGCGTGTTCTGGGCCCAGAACCTGATCGACTTCCTGACGGTGGCCTGGTGAGCGTGCGGCACTCGGCAGGGTCCTTCCTGCGGGGCCTGGCCCTTTCTCTCTCCAAGCCCTATCTCGCCGTTTCGCTCTGGCTGATCCAGCTCCTGCTTTCGTCGGTCCTGATCCTTCCGATCTCCAACATCCTCCACGACCTGCTCGACCGTTCGGTGGCCGGCAGCCGGATGGTGGCCAACCCCGACTGGGGCTGGTGGGAGACGCTGCAGCGCGAGCATCCGGACCTGCTGGGAAACCTCTCCGCGCTGTCGGCGGGCATCCTGACGCCGGAGGGAGTGAAGTCGGGACAGCTGCCGGGGCTCCAGGGGATCGGCGCCACAGCGATCGCGCTCGCCATGCTGGGCGTCGTGCTTCACGCTTTCGCCCTGGGAGGGATCTTCGGCACTCTGCGGGAGCCGCGGGCGTCGCTGGTGACGTTCGGGCGCGAGGGCATGCGGCGATTTCCGGCGTTTCTGGCATTCACTCTGGCCGCGCTCGCCGCGGCGGGCGCGGCCTACCGCTGGATCTATCTGGAAACCGGCGAGGCCTTGACCCGGAGAGCTCAGGAGCTCGACACCGAGGGGAAGGCTCTCGCCGTCACCGGGCTGAGATTGCTCGCCCTCCTCCTGGCGCTCGCGGCCATCAAGCTCGCGGCCGACTCGGTGCGGGCGATCTGGGTCGCGCGCCCCGACCTGCCTCCCATTTCCCGATTCTTCACCGGCCTGGGCGGAGTCTTCTCCCGGCCGCTGCGCCTCTTCGGCGTCCTCCTCTGGTACGTCGCGGTCACGCTCGGTCTGTACCTGATCTGGCTGGTGGCCGACCCGTCCGCGGGAGGCGAGGCGCGCCTGGCGCTGGTCCCCCTGATCCTCACCCAGCAGGTCTTCGTCTTCGTGCGCCTCCTGGTCAAAGTCGGCTATTACGCCGGCATTTCCGACGCCCTCTCCCGCGACCCCTCGCCGGAATACTCCTACGTACCCCCGGCGCCAGCTTCCCCTCCCCCGGAATCGGCGGCTACCCTATAACAATATATAAATTGTATGGCGGGCCTCGCCGGCGGCTGCGGCGCAACCTCATCGAGTTCCGATGACGAAGGCGCGCTCGAGCGGGCGGCCGGCGGCGTCCAGGCGCACGCGGTAGACGAAGGGCTCGCGCCGGAAGCCGCCGCGGTGGTCGCTCTCCCAGGGTCCGGCGAACCAGGGCAGGAAACGCAGATCCTCCCAGGTCACGGCCGCGCCGCCGTCGGCCTGTGGAAGCAGGGTGGCCAGCGGAAATCGCGCGAACGCCAGATAGATCCGGACGTCGGGCAATTCGCGGCTGGCCAGAAGCAGCGGCGTCTCCGGAGCCTGCGGGAAAACGAGCACCCGAGCCCGCGCCGGGGGCGGATAGAAATCCGAAAGGCTCTGCAGGAGCTCCGAGAGCCTGGCCGGCGGTTTCGGATCGGCCGCGCCGCGGGCGAACGGCCCGATGTCGAAGAAGGCGGCGTGCGCCTCGCCGGGGCGCTCGGAGAGCCCCAGCCACCGAAACGGCGAAAGAAATTGCGGCAGGGCCGCAACGGTCGATCCCGCCGGCGGATGGTCGAGCGCCTTCCAGACGGCAAGCGCCCGTTCGTGCATCGCCGCGCAGAGGCCGAGGTAAACGAAGAGGAGCGCGCTCCCGGCCGCGGCGATGAGACGGGCTCGCGCCCGCAGGACGAGCGTGCCGGCAAGGGTGGCGAGCAGGATGCCGGTAAAGAAGGGGTCGAGGATGAACACCCAGTCGAGCGAGTACCGCGCGCGGGAGAGCGGATAGAAAAACTGCGTCCCGAAGGAGGTGATCCAGTCGAAGAGAATGTGCGAAGCGATCCCCACGGCGCAGCAGATCCAGAGGGTCCAGAGGGGCGCTTTCCGGAAGATCAGGCGGGCGACGAGGGCCAGCCCCAGGGCGAAGAGCGGCAGATAGATGAAGGAGTGGGACCAGCTGCGGTGATCCCGCAGGTACTGCATTCGGCTGGAGAAAAAGAGGAAATCCAGGTCCGGGAACAGCGCCGCGACCGCCCCGAAGACCAGGGCCGCCCGCGCCTCCGGCCGGCGGGACGCGGCCCGCGCGAGGACGGAGCCGGCGATCCCGTGGCTGACCGTATCCATGCGACTCGGATGATAATTTCCGAAACGGAACGGAGATTCCCGATGCCGCCTCTCCAGAAGCCTCTCGCCGACAAGGTCGCCCTCGTCACCGGCGCCTCGTCGGGTCTCGGGCGCGCCTTCGCCGTGGCCCTGGCCGGGGCCGGCGCCTCCGTCCTTCTCGTCGCGCGCCGGGAAGAGAAACTGCGCGAGTGCGTCGCCGAGATCGCGGCCGCCGGCGGCGAGGCCGCCTACCACGTGACCGACGTGCGCAACGTGGCCGCCCTCTACGACCTGGTGGACGTCGTGCTCTCCCGTTACAAGAGGCTCCAGATCCTGATCAACAACGCCGGCCTGGGGTGGCGGGAGCCGCTCGCGGATCTCAAGCGGTCGCAGATCGCCGAGATGCTCGAGACGAATCTGGCCGCGCCGATCTACCTGACCCAGGCCGCCCTGGAGGCGTTGAAGCGCAACGCGCCCTCCGACGTCGTCAACATCGCTTCGTCCGCCGGCCTGCAGGGTTATGCCGAGGGGACGGCGTACTGCGCCTCCAAGCACGGCGTCGTCGGCTTCACCCGGGCCCTGGCCGAGGAGCTCAAGCCCGACGGGGTCCGGGTGACCGCGATCTGCGCCGGGTCGACGGAGACCGAGTTTTACGACCGTTTTCGCCCGACGACCGAGGCGAAGAAGATGCTGCGGACGGAAGACGCCGTCCGCGCCCTCCTCTATGTCCTGACCTCTCCGCCAAATGTCCTTCACGGGGAGATCGTGCTGAGGCCGAGGACGTAAGACGTAGGAGGAAGGAGACAGGGCCGGCCCTCCCTAACACCTTCGTCCTATCCCCTCCGTCCTTCTCTCCTGAAAGACCAACCCTTAAACTGTCGGTCTATGCAGGCGATCCTGCTCGTGGACGACTCCGGCTCGTTTCGGGAGATCTCCGCCAAGATCGAGTCGCGATTCCCCTGCCGTCTCCTAACCGCCGGAAGCGGCGTTGACGCCCTGGCCGTGGCCCGGCGCGAAGGGCCCGACTTGATCTCGATCGACGCCGATCTGAGAGGCATGACCGGCGCCGACGTGTGCCGGGTGCTCAAGGCCGATCCGCGGTTCGCGCGCACGCCGGTTCTGGTCGTTTCGGTCGCCGCTCGCCAGGAGGAAGAGATCCGCCGGGCGGGCGCCGACGCGTGGCTCCCTAAGCCCTTCGAGGAGACGGCGTTTTTCGAGAGC
>DATFTF010000067.1:0-4267 GCA_035262245.1 Thermoanaerobaculia bacterium | reverse complement strand
CCGGTTGTCTTGCTCACCAGCCGGATCCAGACCCGCAATGTGGCCGTGGACCTCTCCGCGCCGGGTACCGCTCCGAAGCCCGACCGGGCGGAGCTCGCGAACTTTCTCACGTCCACCAAGCTCATGCCGACCGGCGGCATCGTGAAAGTGACCGCCGATCGGATCACGCAGGGCGCGAAGACCGACGCGGAGAAGGCGCGCGCGATCTACGAATGGATCGTCGAGAACACCTTCCGCAATCCGAAGACCCGGGGGTGCGGCGTCGGGGACGTCGGCTTCATGCTGGAGTCCAAGGATCTGGGTGGCAAGTGCGCCGATCTGAACGCGCTCTACGTCGCGCTCGCGCGCTCCTCGGGGCTGCCGGCGCGTGACGTCTACGGCGTCCGCGTCGCCAAGTCCGAGCTGGGCTACAAGAGCCTGGGCGCGGCGACGGAGAATGTGACCAAGTCCCAGCACTGCCGCGCCGAGGTGTATCTCGAGGCCTACGGCTGGGTCCCGGTCGATCCCGCCGACGTGCGCAAGGACATTCTCGAGGAGCCGCCGGGGAATCGTCCGCTGGATGACGAGATGGTCAAAAAGGCGCGGGCGCGGCTCTTCGGCTCCTGGGAGATGAACTGGATGGCCTACAACTTCGGACACGACGTCGCCCTGCCGGGCTCGAGCGGCGCGCCCATCAACTACTTCATGTATCCGCAGAGCGAGTCGGCGGAAGGTCGGGTCGATTCTCTCGATCCCGACAACTTCAAGTACGAGATCAGCGCGAAGGAGATCGCGGCCTAGCGCTCCGAGCGGATTCGGCGCGCTTTCGCCGGAGGTCCCGAAGTCTCCAGTCAGCCTGGACGCTGGGGGCTCGGTTGCGCCCGACGCTCCCGGGCATGCCGGAGAGAGTCGTGGGCCCAGCGCTTCCAGTCCGCGGACATACCCGGATTCTCGATGAGGCGCGCGGCCTCGTGCTGATCGCGGGTGTAGATGCGGAAAACATCGCGCACCGTCAACGGGGACTCCGGCCGTTCGATCACGCGGATCGCGTCGCCGGCCCCGAGCTGTCCCTCGGTGATGATCCGGAGGTAGGCGCCGGGCCGGAGCGCCTCGGTGAGCCGGCGCGGGAACAGACTGTCGTTCATCCGAACGCCGAGCCGCCAGCACGGCACCCGGGGCTCGGAGACTTCCAGCACGACGGTGCCGATCTCCCATCGCTCTCCGATGCGGGCGCCGTTGACGTCGATTCCCTCCGTCGTCAGGTTCTCGCCGAAGACGCCGGCCGGAAACGGCCGGTTCAGCTCCCGCTCCCAGCTGCGCTCGTCTTCCACGGCGTACGCGTAGACGGCCTTGTCCGGACCGCCGTGGGCGCCGCGGTCGGCCTGGTCGTCGCCTTCGAGGTTTACGCCGCGGGCCGCGATCCGGCCGGCGACCGGCGTCTTCCAGATGGCGCTGGCCACGGTACGCCCATTGAACTGGAACGTCCGCGGGAGGCCGACGTTGACGGAGAGGACTCTTCCGGGATTCGGATCCATGCTTTCTCCGGCCGTTTCCGGCTCTCCTTGATACGCGCGGACGCGCTCTCGGGATTCGGCCTGGTCAGCATTCGGCCGCCGGCCCCAGGACCGGCTTGATGTCCAGGATCGGCGTTCCGTCGAGGGCCTCGAGGTTGCGGACGCGAAATCGCGTGCCGTCGATCGCCGCGATCGTGATCCGGTGAAGGCCGATCGGATTGGGACGGTCGGGCGAGCGCGTGGCGAAGACGCCGGTCTGCGGCCTGGAAGAATCGCCGCGCGGATGCACGGAGAGCACATCCCGGCGCGCGCGGTCGAGCCACGTGAAGAGAAGGACCTCCATGCCGGGCTCGAGGCCTCGCAGGGCCTCGCGGACGCCCGTCGTAAAGACCAGCCAGGCCTCCGGCGCGCCCTCGTCCCCCTGCTTGGGCGCGGAAGCACGGTCGGTCAGCGGCGATTCGATCCGGCCGATCGGCTCGAGCGAGATCGGGCCCGGCGAGGCGCCGGATTCCAGGGGACCGCAGACGTATGCCTCGCGCGTGATCTCGTAGACCACGCTCACGCGGCCGCTCTTGTCCGTCCGCGTGCCGGCGAGGACTCCCCCAATCTTCTCGACGGCCCGCCGCGAGCGCCGGTTGTCCGGCCCGACGAGGAAGACGACCCGCTCGACGAACTGGAAGGCGTGCCGCAGAAGGAGCCGTTTCATCTCGCGATTGTCGGCGCCGCCCCAGCGGGACCGGGCCAGAAAGGTCCAGCCGATCTCGATCTCACTTTTTCCGGGGTCGTATCCGTAAAACCGCGTGGAGCCGATCATTTCGCCGTTCTTCGCGTCGAGAACGGCGAAGGCGCCGCCCGATTCGAGGGCCTCGCGAAAAAACTCCTGGAAGACTTCCTTCCGGTAGCGGTCCCGCGCCGGATGCTGCTCCCAGATGAGGGGATCGGAGGCCACGGCATAGAGAACCGGAAAGTCCTCCGGCGCGAGCGGTCGGAGCTGCACAAGATTGCCCACCAGGACCGGCTGAAGATCGAAAGCCTTCGGCAGCGCGCCCGGACCCATCCTCCGAATCTAACATCCAGGCCGAGGGCCATAGGCGCAGCCTCCCACGGCGAGTCGCGACTGTGGCACCCTTAGGTTGTTGAGCTCCCCGATGGAAGTGTCCTCCGAGGGCCCGTCACGACGGCCGGGCGGCGAGAGCCCGACCTCCCGAAAGCCGATCCTGCTTCCCGGTATCGTCGGGCTGGCCGGCGCGCTTCTTCTGTTCGTCGAGCTTCGACACGGAGTTCCCAGGGCCAACGACTTCGCGGATCACGCCGGGACGACAGTGCAGGTCTTGAACGCCTTCCGGGACGGCGTCTTCTATCCCCGCTGGATGCCGGACTTCCATGCCGGTCTGGGCGAGCCAACGTTGAACTTCTATCCCCCGGGACTGTACCTGGTCTCCGCGCTCCTCGCGTGGCTCTTGGGCGGCGACGTCCTGGCCGGCCTCTTCGCGACTTTGTTTCTCCTGGCCGTGGCGGGCGGAATAGGAATGTTCGTCTTCCTCCGGCGGCCTCAGGGAACCGGCGCCGCGGTGATCGGGGGGCTGGCCTTCGGGATCCTTCCTTACCGGTTTTTCGAGATCTATTGCGCCGGGCTCTACTCCGCATTTTGCGCGGCGTGCCTTCTACCCTGGGCCCTCCACCTGCTCGGACGGATCGCGAGCCTGGAGGAGCGCGGGCGCTTCGGCGTCTGCCTCGCCTGGGCGGCCGTGTACGCAGCGATCGTCTTCACCAACCTTCCGACTGCCGTTCTGCTCGCCTATTTCTCTCTCTTTTATTTCCTGCTCGAGCTCATCGCGGGGCGCGCTCCCCGGCGGCTCCTCGGGATCCCGGCTGGCGGTCTCTGGGGGATCGGATTAGCCGCCCTCTATCTGCTTCCTGCGGTCTTGGAGCTGCGGTGGCTCCAGGCGTTTCCCGGCGCCGGCCTGAACCTTTACCGATCCAACTTTCTCTTTCAATTCGCCGGGTCTTGGATGGGTCCCGGTCTTCGGAAAATGTTCGCCGGCATGGCGATCTTTCCGGCGCTGGCCCTGGTGATCTCGCTCGCCGCCATCGCCGCGGCGCGGCGGCGTCACTCCGCGCCCGAGGATCCCGAGATGCCGTGGGTTCGTCTGGTGGCGCTCGTGGGACTCCTCTCCCTGTTCCTGGCGACGCCGGTCTCGAGCTGGCTCTGGAGCGTCCTTCCCTATCTCAAGGAAGTGAACCTGCCCTGGCGACTCCTGGAGCCGCTGGGAACGGCGGCCGTCGCGGCGTCGGCGGCGGCTTGGGTCCTGCTCCGAAGGAGACGGAGCTCGCGGGTGTTGAGCGGATCCCTGGCGACGTTTCTTCTTCTGCTCGCGGCCGTGTGTGTCTCCTTCGACCTGTCGCTCTCGCGGGTCAACGGCAGAGCCGCCTGGGCCGAGACCGAGGCCGCGTTGCCGACATTTGCGCGTAAGACGCCGCAGGGGCTCTTCTTGCTCAAAGGAGCGCGGCCTCCGGCGGAGTTCTCCAACGTGCCGTTGGTCGCGTGCGGCTCGCCGTGCCGCGTCGCCATCCGCGCCTGGCTCCCCTCGCACCGGGAGATCTGGGTCGACGCGCCGGGGGGCACGGCCCTCGCGCTGCGGACCTACTTTTTTCCAGGCTGGACCGCACGGCGTGCGGACGGCCGCCAGGAGCCGTTTCCGGTCGGCGCGGAGGCGGGTACGGGACGGCTCGTGGTTCGCCTGCCGGAGGGGGAGAGCCACGTGCTGATCAAG
>DATFTF010000066.1:0-4893 GCA_035262245.1 Thermoanaerobaculia bacterium | reverse complement strand
AGCTCCCGCGCGGTCTCCACGCCTTCCCGGCCGTTGTGCGCGGTGAAAGCAGAGTAGCCGGCCGACGCCAGGATCGTCTGGACGATCAACAGGATGTCTTCGTCGTCGTCGACGATGAGTATTTTTTCGGCACTCATTCTGACGTGCTCGTTGCTTGGCGACGGCTTCGGGGAAGCGCCCTATAGTAGCAGGACGGAGTGGACGTTGCGCTCGGCGAGGCGCTCCCGGCCCTTCAACTGCGCCAGTTCAATGAAGAAGGTGAGCCCGACGACCTCCGCTCCGATTCGGTCGGCCAGCTCCCCCGCCGCCGCGGCGGTGCCGCCGGTGGCCAGAACGTCGTCCACGATCAGCACCCGCTCCCCCGAGGCGCAGGCGTCCTTGTGGATCTCCAGGCTGTCCTTGCCGTATTCCAGGCCGTAGCTCACCCGGAGGGTCTCACGGGGGAGCTTGCCGGCCTTGCGTAGCGGCACGAATCCCACTCGCAGCTCCCGCGCCAGGGCCGCCCCGAACATGAACCCGCGGGCCTCGATGCCCAGGATTTTCTGGGGCCGCGACGAGCGAAAGGGCTGCGCCATTTCGTGCACCGCGTGTTGGAAGGCGAGCGGCGAGGCCAGGAGCGGCGTGATGTCGCGAAAGAGGATCCCCGGCGACGGGAAGTCAGGGACATCCCGAACGAACGACTTCAGGTCGGTCATCGCGTGATCTCGAAGGAGCGGTAGCGCGCGGGCTCGACCTCGAAGACCCGGGTCCCGGTGACGCGGGCGCCGGGAGGACCCTGCTGCACCCGCTCGAGGTAACGGGCTACAGCCTGCTCTTCCCCCTCGGCGACCGTCTCCACGCCGCCATCGGGAAGATTGCGCACCCAACCGGTCACCCCGGCCTCCCGGGCGGCGCGCTCGGCGAAGAAGCGAAAACCCACGCCCTGGACGCGGCCCGCGAGCAGGACCCGCCGCGCGATCACGGCGCCGCCCCGGCGCGCCCGAACCTCCCGACCAGCGGGACGAAAACCACTTCTTCCCCAATCTCCTGCGCGAAGTCGGTCTTTCGCCGGCGGACCACCCGCAGGCGCTGCCGCTCCGGCGGCCCGACCGGGACGACCAGCCGCCCTCCCACCGCGAGCTGCTCGAGAAGAGGCTCGGGGACGCCGTCGGTTCCGGCGGCAACCAGGATACGGTCGTACGGGGCAGCGGCCGGGTATCCGTAGGTCCCGTCGAAGGCCTTGACCGAGACATTATGGCAGCCGAGCGATCTCAGGAGGGACGCCGCGGCCCGGGCCAGCTCGTCGATCCGCTCGAGCGAATACACCGTCCGCGCCAGGAGCGAGAGGATCGCCGTCTGGTACCCCGATCCGGTCCCGATCTCCAGCACCTTGTGATGGGGCTCGACGGCCAGGCGCTGCGTCATCATCCCGACCACGAAGGGCTGGGATATGGTCTGGCCGTGGCCGATCGGCAGGGAGTGATCGCCGTAGGCCTTGGAGCGCACGGGCTCGGGAACGAAGCGGTGCCGGGGCACCCTGCGCATCGCCGCGAGCACCCTGGAATCGTCGACGCCTCTGAAGGCGACGAAGCGGTCCACCATCTCCTGGCGGTGGACCTCGAGACGGTCCGCCCGCTCGACCGAAGGAGAAACCGGCGGCATTTCACTCATTGTAAAGGCTTTTGGACAGAAGAAAAGGAAGGAAATCGCTGGACCAGGCGTTTATCATTGGCCCTTTGGACCTGGGATCCACGGAGGAGAGTTGAGCCCACAAGAAACCGCTGAGCTCGCGCGCGTCTCCGGGCGGACCGACGTTTCGCGCGAGGAGTTGAAGAAATGGTACGGGGTCATGCATCTGGGCCGCGTCCTGGACGACAAGGCCCCCAACTATCTGAAGCAGGGATTGGGGTGGAGCTATCACGCCCCCTGCGCCGGCCATGACGCGATCCAGCTCGCGCTGGGAATGACGTTCCGGCCCGGACGCGACTACCTCTTCCCCTACTACCGGGACCTGACGACGTGCCTGGCCGCCGGGCTGACCGCGGAGGAGATCCTCTTGAACGGCATGTCCAAGGCGACCGACGTCGCCTCTGGCGGCCGCCACATGTCCAACCACTTCGCCAAGCCGGAGATCGGAATCCAGAACGTCTCTTCCTGCGTCTCCAACCACGCGCAGCACGCCGCGGGGCTGGCGCGGGCCGTCCGGCACTACGGAAAGGACTCCATCGTCTTCTGCTCGGTCGGCGAGTCGTCCACCTCGGAGGGGTACTTCTACGAGGCTGTCAACGGAGCGTCGCGGGAGAAGACGCCGGTCGTCTTCGTGATCCAGGACAACGGCTACGGCATCTCGGTTCCCAAGGCGGACCAGACCGCCAACCTGTTTGCCGCGGACAACTTCGCCGGGATCCTGAATCTGAAGATCATCCACTGCGACGGGCTCGACGTCTTCGACTCCTTCCGCGCCATGCGGGAGGCCGTCGAGTTCGTTCGAAGCGGCGCCGGATGCGCAATGGTCCACGCCGTTGTGGTGCGGATCCATTCGCACTCCAACTCCGACCGCCACGAGCTTTATCGAACGCCCGAGGAGCTCGCCGCCGCGCGCACGGCCGACCCTCTCCCCCGCTTCCGCCGGGCCCTGGTCGAAAACGGCTGGCTCTCCGAGGAGGAGATCGCGGCCATCGAGTCCCAGAATCAGCAGACCTACGAGCAGGCCGCCGACCGCGCCCGAAGCGCGCCGGACCCCGCCGCCGATTCGATCTTCGAATACCTCGAGGCCGAGCCGTGGGCGCCGGAGAAGTGGCCGGAGGGCCTCCCCGACGGCACGGGCGAGTCGATGACGCTGGTGCAGGCCCTGAACACGACGCTGAAGGAGGAGTTCCGCAGGAACCCCGATACCTTCATCTGGGGACAGGACGTCGCCTACCGGGACAAGGGGGGCGTCTTCAACGTCACCAAGGGGATGCAGCAGGAGTTCGGGCCCCAGAGGGTCTTCAACGGGCCTCTGGCCGAGGACTTCATTCTGGGGACCTCGGACGGATTCTCCCGCCTGGCTAACAATATACGTATTGTGGTCGAAGGCGCGGAGTTCGCGGATTACTTCTGGCCCGCCGCCGAGCAGATGGTCGAGATGTCGCACGAATCGTGGCGCACGCGCGGGAAGTTCGTGCCCAACGTCACCGTGCGCCTCGCCTCGGGCGGCTACATCGGCGGCGGCTTGTACCATTCCCAGAACATCGAGGGATGGCTGACGACACTCCCGGGCATCCGCATCGTGGTGCCCGCGTTCGCCGACGACGCGGCGGGTCTCCTGCGGACGGCGATCCGCTCCCGGGGCATCACGCTCTATCTGGAGCCCAAGTTCCTCTACAACAATCCGATGGCCCGGGCCGCGATCCCCGCGGAGTTCGCCGTGCCGTTCGGCAAGGCGCGCCGCAGGCGGGAAGGGACCGACCTGACGATCCTGGCTTACGGCACGCCGGTGCATTTCGCGCTGGAGGCCGCGGCCGCCCTGGAGAAAGAGGGCAAGTCCGTCGAGGTCGTCGATCTGCGATCGCTTGTGCCGCTCGATCACGAAGCGATCGCCGCGTCGGTGAAGAAGACCAGCCGCGTGATGGTGCTGCACGAGGACAAGGTCCACGGCGGCTTCGGAGGCGAGATCGCCTCGCAGATCCAGGAGACGCTCTTCCCCTTCCTCGACGCGCCCATCGGCCGCGTCGGCTCGGAGTTCACGCCGGTCGGCTTCAACCGGATCCTCGAGCGCGCCACTCTGCCCAACACCGAGAAGGTCCTGGCCGCGGCGAAGAGGATCCTGGAGTACTGACCTAGGACTGGAGACTGGAGACTGGAGACTGGAGACTTAAGAAGCTGTCGCCACAATATATATATTGTGACGTGAGCCGCTCAAGTCACCAGTCTCCAGTCCTCAGTCTCCAGTCGAAGGATCAAGCTCTCTTCTCCGCGGCTTCCATCTCCTGGACGATCTCCTCCAGCAGCCCCATCGACCGATAGTCGGTCAGGTCGAGGTGAAGGGGCGAGAGCGAAATGCACTTGCTGGCGATTGCGTCGATGTCCGTCCCTTCCTCCAGGTCTCCGGTCGGGAGAGTCGAGCCGATCCAGTAGTAGGGCCGCCCGCGAGGATCGGTCTTCTCGATGACCGCCTCTCCGTAGCGGCGTTTTCCCAACCGAACCACGCGCACGCCCCGCGGCTCGCCCGCGGGAATGTTGACGTTCAAGAGCGTTCCCGAGGGCAGCCGCTGTTCGAGGAGCCTTCGGGCCAGACGTTCCGCAAACCGCGCGGCGGCATCGAAAGTGAACCCGGTCTCGATCTCCTGCGAGATGGCGACGGAGGGAACTCCGATCAACGTCCCCTCGAATGCCGCGGAAACGGTGCCCGAGTACGTCACGTCGTCCCCGAGATTCAAGCCCAGGTTGATGCCGGAGAAGAGGAGGCTCGGCCGGCGGTCCTTCAGGAGGTGGAGCACGCCCCAGTTGACGGCGTCCGTCGGCGTCCCGTCCACCGACCAGCGGTTGTCGCCGACGAGCTTGGCCCGAAGCGGGCTGTGGAGCGTCAGCGAGTGCCCGGCCGCGCTTCTCTCCTGATCCGGAGCGACGGTGAAGACCTCCCCCACGGACGCGAGCGCTGCCGCCAGCCGCTCGATCCCCTCGGAGAAGACACCGTCGTCGTTGGTGACGAGAATGCGGGGACGGCTCATCCTCGTCCGATTGTAGCTTCCCTGGCTCTTGCCTGAATCAGGACGGGCCGGCGAACCCAAGCGTATAAGACTCTCGTGCTGCTTCTCTGCCCAGCGACAGCTCCGCTGCGTCTCGATACCGGAGTTTGTGTACGAAGTCGCGGGTCCGTATTCGGCAAGGCAACTTGGGCAACGCGGTTTTTTCCCAAATCATCTCACCGTC
>DATFTF010000065.1:0-4487 GCA_035262245.1 Thermoanaerobaculia bacterium | reverse complement strand
TGAGAACGGCCGTGCGCGCCTTTTCGTCGATCAGGTAGTCGCCCGTCGTCGTCTTGTTGCCGTACTTGTCCTTGTCCTCGGATCCCTTGACGAGGTGCGGGATGACGCGATTGCAGCGGTAGTAGATCTCGGTGTTCTCCTCGGAAGGGCCGGAGATGATGAGCGGAGTGCGGGCCTCGTCGATCAGAATCGAGTCCACCTCGTCGACGATGGCGTACGCGTGCGGCCGCTGAACCATCGCCTCGAGCTCGAACTTCATGTTGTCGCGCAGATAGTCGAAGCCGAACTCGTTGTTGGTTCCGTATGTGACGTCGCAGCCATAGGCCTCGCGGCGCTCGTCGTCGAGAAGCGAGTTCTGGATGCAGCCGACGGTCAGGCCCAGGAACCGGTAGATGCGACCCATCCAGTCCGCGTCACGCCGGGCCAGGTAGTCGTTGACGGTGACCACGTGCACTCCCCGGCCGGCCAGCGCGTTCAAGTAGACCGGCATGGTGGCCACCAGAGTCTTGCCTTCGCCGGTTTTCATCTCGGCGATCTTTCCCTGGTGCAGAACCATTCCCCCGATCAGCTGGACGTCGAAGGGTCGCATTCCGAGGGCGCGGACCGAAGCTTCCCGAACGACGGCGAAGGCCTCGTTTAAGAGCTCGTCGAGGACACGGTCGCGGACTGTCTTCTGTTCCTCCTCGGGAACTCCCTCGAGGGCCGACGCCAGACGCGAGCGGAACTCCGCGGTCTTGGACCGCAAGGCCTCGTCGGAGAGCGCCTGGACCGCGGGTTCCAGGGCGTTGATGGCCCGCACGCGGGGCATCAGCTTCTTGATGTCCCGTTCGTGCTGGGTGCCGAAGATCTTGGTGAGGACCCGGTCGATCATTTCGAGCCTAAACGCTCCATCGACGTCAATTATTCACGATTTCGAAGATGCCGCCATTGGTCGACAGCCAAGCAGATGCCGCCATGGTCGGCAGCCGAGATCGAGGGCCGGGAAACGGAAAACGGAAAACGGAAAACGGAAGGGCTCCGCGGCCCCGGCGTCGTTTCCGTTTCCCGATTCCCGTTTGCCGCGGCTCAGCGCGCGTCGAGGATGTACTCGAGGGGGTTGACGGCTCGGTCTTCCTTGCGCACCTCGTAGTGCAGGTGCGGTCCGGTCGAGCGGCCCGTCGAGCCGACCAGGCCGATGCGCTCGCCGCGTCGGACGTGCTGTCCGTCGGCGACCAGCACGGCGTCGAGATGTCCGTAGATCGTCGTATAGCCGGTGGTGTGAGCGATCTCGACAGCCTTCCCGTAGTCGCCCGACCAGCCGCTCTTGATCACGGTCCCCTCGGCGGTGGCCAGCACCGGCTCGTGACGGCGTGTGGAGATGTCCAGGCCAGGATGGAAGGCGCCCTGACCGGTGAAGGGATCGGTCCGCTCGCCGAAGCCGGAGTTTAGCAGTCCCCGAACCGGGGCGACCGTGGGAGTCGAGGAGGCGATCGCGGATCGCCGGGCCAGCTGAGACTCGATGGCGGTGAGCCGGGAATCGAGCTCGGAGGTCCGCTCCGGCGAATCGGCGGGCAGGTTCGGGCCGCCGACGCCGCGCGGAACGTCCGTCAGGCCGGCCACGATCGCGAGCTTCTGGGTGCGGGTTTCGAAGGCCGACAGCTGCCGGGAGAGACCCTGCAGCTTGCGGGAAAGCTCCTGGGTCGCGGACCTCAAGCGGCTATTCTCGGCAAGGGTCTGCTCGTACCGGTTGTCCCGCCGGGTGGAGCTTAAAAAAGCCCAGCCGAAGGTCACGGCGCAGGCCAGGATGGAGGCCGAGACCGCCGCGGCGAGGGCGAGAAAGCGTGTGGAGACGGTGAACTGGCGGAACCGAGCCTTGGCGTGCGGGACAAAAATGATTGTGTTGTACTTCCTCACGGAGCTTCCCTTCCCATGAGGCGCCGCCGTCACGGCGAGCCCTCGCCCCGGGGCAAATTCGACCCTTTGATCTCGCTTTTATTAGACTGAAACACATGGTACGGGCGTCCCGGCGGTCCTGTCAACCGTCCGATCGTCCAGGGTCCCCCGAATGCGATATCCCACCGCCTCAGCGAGATGCGCCCCGCTCACGCGTTCGCTGCCGGCCAGGTCGGCGATCGTGCGGGCTACCCGCAGAGACCGGTGCAGCGCGCGCAGCGAGAGGCCCAGGCGCTCCACGACCGTTCCGACGAGTCTCCGGCCGGAGGCGTCGAGATGGAGGACTCGATCGAAGTCGGAAACCGGCAGATCCGCATTGCGAAGCGGGGCGCGTCCCGGCAATCGCGCCGAGGCCAAATCCCGCGCCGCGATGACCCGATCCCGGATAGAGCGAGAGGACTCGGGCGGGCAGCTGCGCGCCAGGTCGCTCCAAGGGACGGCGGGAACGGACACGTGCAGGTCGATGCGGTCGAGCAGGGGCCCCGAGACTTTGCGGGCATAACGCTGCCGCTCTCCCCGGTCGCAGCGGCAGGCGCGCCGCGCGTCGCCGGCAAACCCGCAGGGACACGGGTTCATGGCTGCCACCAGCAGAAAATCACTCGGGAACGCGTAGGCTCCTCCCACGCGCACGATCGAGATCCGCTTCTCCTCCAGAGGCTGCCGGATCGCTTCCAGGACGTCCCGGCGGAACTCGGCAAGCTCGTCCAAGAAAAGCACCCCCTTGTGGGCCAGAGAGATTTCTCCGGGAGCCGGCCGTGTTCCTCCGCCGACCAGCCCGGGAGCCGAGACGCCGTGGTGCGGGGCCCGAAAGGGAGGAATCTCGACCAACCCCGAGCCGGGCGGGAGAGCGCCGGCGACCGAGTGGATTTTCGTCGCTTCGATCGCTTCGGCGCGGGTCAGCGGCGGGAGGATCGTCGCCAGCCGGCGCGCGAGCATCGTCTTTCCGGCTCCCGGCGGACCGACGAGCAGCACGTGGTGTCCGCCGGCCGCGGCAATCTCCAGAGCCCGTCGGGCGATGGCCTGTCCAACGACGTCCGCGAAGTCTACGGGCGCGGGAGGGGCCGGCGCCGCCGCTGCCGAGCAGGGCGCCAGCTGTCGATCGCCGGTGACGTGCGCCACGGCGCTGGCCAGGTTCTTCACCGCGATGACCCGCAGGCCTTCGACGGCAGCGGCCTCCCCGGCGTTTTCGGCCGGCACGATCATCTCCTCGAAGCCCGACTCGCGGGCCGCCCAGGCGAGGCACAGCGCTCCCCGAACCGGGCGCACTTCGCCGGTCAAGCCCAGCTCGCCGACGAAGAGCCGCCGCAGAGGCGTGCCGACGCGCATCCCGCCGATCAGAAGAAGCCCGATGGCGACCGGGAGATCCAGGAGCGCCCCCACTTTGCGGAAGTCGGCAGGGGCGAGGTTGACGGTGATGGCACGCCCGGGAAACGGGAAGGAGCTGTTCCTCAGCGCCGATCGGACGCGCTCGCGAGCCTCCTTGACGCTCGCGTCGGGCAAGCCGACGATCTGAAAGCAGGGGAGACCGTCGGAGACATCGACCTCCACGTCGAGAACCCGAGCTTCGATTCCGAACGCCGCGGCGGAGTGGACTCGAGCCAGCATGTAACCTCCTCGAGGAACCGAGGAGGAACGCCCGGCGAGCGCCGGCGAGGACGGACCCTAGTGTATCAGGAGTTGAGGACGAGGCAGCCGGACCTCGCCATTTTCGCCGCAATCACAAATCACAAATCGCAAATCACAAATCTAATTGGTTCCCTTCGCCGGTATCTTGATCACGTCGCCCGGGCGGATGGCCGGCGTGCCGAGGCTGTTGAGCGTCATCAGCAAAGCGACGGTGGTCCCATTGCGCAGCGCGATCCTGTAGAGCGTGTCGCCGCCGCGCACGCGGTAGGTCGTCGGCGAAGCCGAAGCGGTGTCCTGGCGGGCGGCGGCTTTCGGAGTGCCCTTCTTCGCCGCGCCCTTCTTGGATGCCACGCGCTCGGGCTGAGGATGCGTCGGGATGAGGACGATGTGGCCGCGGGGAAGGGTGGAGCGCGCCGGCAGCCCATTGACGGCCTCGAGTTCCGCCAGGGAGACGTGGAAGCGCCGGGCGATCGACGTCAACGTCTCTCCTCGGCGCGTCACATGGCGGCGAAGCGACGGGGGCACTGCGGTGGGGGCCACGGAATACGCCGCAAGGACCTGCTCAGCCGTCCCGACGGGGACCTTCAGCTCGTAGCCATCGGCATCCCGGGGCGTCACGTCGGTGCGAAGCTCCGGGTTGAGCTGCTGGAGATCCTCGAGACTCACCGACTCGGGAGAGGCGAGGCTCTTCAAGCGGACCGGACGCTTCAACAGGACCGTCTCGTACTCCAGCGGTTGGTCGTACTCGATGTCGAATCCGTAGTGGGCCGGATTCTTCATGATGAGAGTCGCCGCGAGAACGGCGGGGACATAGCTGACCGTCTGCGGCTTCAGTGCACCCGAGGCGGCAAGCTGCCAGAAATCGGTGAAACCGGTCCGCGCCATCGCCTTCAAGACCTTTCCCTCCCCGGCGTTGTAGGCGGCCATGG
>DATFTF010000064.1:0-5491 GCA_035262245.1 Thermoanaerobaculia bacterium | reverse complement strand
ATTTCCTCCTCGCCGCGAGCCTCGAAGGACACGCTGCCCGAGGGAAGCAGCGCAAGGCGCGCGGGCCGGCCATGAGACGACCAGTACCGCCACATCTGCTCGGTCACCACGACCGGCGCGTAGGCGTCGGCGGTGAAGAATCGGTCCGGAGCCGGTTTCTTCGTGACCTTCCCTTCCCGTTCGATCGTCGCCGTGCCTTGCCGGACCGAGATGCGATCGTCGACCCGGGTGAACCGCGACGTCGAGCCCCAGGCCTGGAAGTGCTCGGGCGATCCGTCCCTCGCCAGCGTGAGCGCCGCGGCGAGTGGGACGGTCGCGCCGCGATCGGTGAAGCTGAAGTTGGTGCGGATCTCCGCGGATCCGTCGGCATGCGTGACCCGAATCACCCGCTCCACTCCGATCGGCTGCTGGAATTTGTAGAGCCGGAACTCTTCGGTCTCTCGCGCGGGCTCGGTGGCCGGCGCGACGAGCATCCCGAGGAGCGAAAAGACCAGGAGGAACATCGGGGCAGTTTAGCCGTTGGGGCTCTCTGAGACGAAGGCGAGCCTTACGTTCGTTTTGCCCTTTTTCCGAGCTTCTACGCCGGCCATGCCGGCTTCCCTGGCGATGCCTCCCGTCGATTTGGAAGCCGGTCTTTCGCACATCTCCAACGGCGGAACCGAGCTGCCGAACCTGGGGCTCAAGTGCGTGATCTTTCTGCTCCGTTGGCGGTTTCGTTGAGCAGTCGGCGCGTCGGCGATGCCCGCTCTATGGGTCAGCGGGACGCCGGTGAGCTCGGAGCGCGGGCTTGCGAGTCCTCCGACCTCCGGCTCTCCCGGGGCTCGTGCGGCCGGAACGCGAAGACCGGACGAAGGGAAGACCCATCCCTGCGACCAGGTCCCGGAACCGCTGCTCGGAGTAGAGGGGCTCGAGCTGCGGGTTGACGTGGACGAACGGCATCGGCGCGGACCTCTCCGCAAGCGCTTTCTTCAGGTACTCGAACGCCCGATCTCTCGCCCCCAGGGCGGCGTGCACGACGGCCAGCGCGTGCGGGGAGACATAGTCCTCTCGGGCCCTGGCCTCCAGTTCGAAGAGCAGGTCCCGGGCCCGCTTGCGGCGGCCGGCCGCTGCACAGGCGTGAGCCAGCGATGAGAGGTGCTTCGAAACGCGGCCCGAGAGCTCGACAGCCTTCTCGAAAGCGGCGATCGCTTCTCCGTATCTCTCCTGATGGGCATAGGCTCGGCCGAGGTGCTCGTGGGCCGCGGCGAAGCCGGGATCCATCTCGAGCACGCGTTCACAGTGCTCGATCGAAACCTCGGAGCGGCCGGCCTGGTAGTAGACGCCGGCCAGATTGAGGCCGGCAGGCAGCGAGACGGGATCGAGCCTGAGGGCTTCCCGCGCTTGGGCGACGGCTTCGTCGAACCGTCCGAAGGCGACGAGAAAGTTGGCGTAATAGAACCGAGCAGCGCCGTAGTTGCGGTTCTCCGTGATCGCCCGCCGGAACCCTGTCTCCGCAGCCCGCCAATCGAAATCGTGAAAGCGCACGTGGGCGAGCGAAGTGTGAGCCTCGGCAAGGGTCGGAGCGAGCCGGAGGGCCGCCAGGGCGGCGGTTTCGGCCTTCGCGCGGGCCTCGTCCGGAGCCATGTGGCCGTCGTCGTGAAGCGTCATGTACGCGTCCGCCAGTCCGGAGTGGGCGTCTGCGTAGCCGGGCTCGCGCCGCACCGAGGACTCGAAGTAACGGATGCTCTTGCGCACGTCTTCGAGCGTGCGCCGATTCCAGAAGTGTCGTCCCTTGAGATAATCCTCGTAGGCCCCGGAGTCGATCGGACTGCTCGATCCGGGGCCGGGTGCGGAAGCGGCGAGCTTGATCTCGATCTCGCCGGCAATCGCCCGGCCGAGCTCGTCCTGAAGCGCCAGAAGATCCGCGAGATCCCGATCGTAGCTGTCCGTCCAGAGGTGCGTTTGATCGCTGACCTGGATGAGCTGCGCCGTGATCCGCACCCGGTTTCCAGAGCGTCGCACGCTGCCTTCGAGCACGTGCGAAACGCCGAGCTCCGCGCCGATTTCCCGAATGCTTTTGGTCGTCTCCTTGTAGCGCGCCACTGATCCCCGGGCGATGACGCCGAGACGCTCCGGCGCGAGCCGGCCCAAGTGAGTGATCGCCTCCTCCGTGAGTCCGTCGCTGAAGAAGTTCTGCTTCTCGCCGCTCAGGTTCACGAAGGGCAGCACCGCGAGCATCGGCCTCTCGGGTTCGGCTCGGATCTCGCCGAGCCCGACCTGCTCGACCGGCAAGAGGAACCGATAGCCGCGCTTGGGGATCGTTTCGATGTAGCGGATCCCGGTCCGGGTCTCGCCGAGGATCCGTCGGAGAAGGGAGATGTGCGACGTGAGGCTTCCTTCTTCGACGTTGGCGTCGGTCCAGACCCCGCGCAACAGCTCTTCCCGACCGACCGCCCGCCCTCGGTTTAGCACCAGCGCGATCAGAAGGTCCGCGGCCCGCGGCGGAATCGGCAGACGCTCGCCGGCGCGCAAGAGCATCCGCCCCCCGACGTCCAGGCGAAAAGGTCCGAATTCGAGAAGAGGCCCAGCGGGCATCGGGAAGAGAGCCTACAGAACTTCATCAGGAAAATCGCAGCTTTCCGAGAGGACTTTCGGGGAGGGGTCTTCCTATGGTGCGCGGAAGAGGAGGACACCCAATGTTTCTGTCATCTATACGAGCCCGAGCTTTTCGAGCAGCCTTTGTTTTCTTGATCGCCGCCGCGGCGGCGGGAACCGTCGCTGAGTCCCGCTTCGACGATTCCGAACGCGAGCGTGAGCGCGGCGAACGGCCCGAAAAACACCTTTTCGTCTGGACGGGAGACCAGGCGCGGCGGGCCCCGGATTTTCTGGCGGTCGTGGACTTCGACGCCTCTTCGCCGCGATACGGGAAGGTGATCACCACCGTGCCTTTGCCCGGGCCCGGAGCGAGCGGCAACGAGCCGCACCACGTCGGGCTCTCCGCCGACGGGAAGGTTCTCGGATGCGGAGGCCTGCTGTCCGTGCTCAAGGGGCAGAAGGAGATCTTCTTCTTCGACGTCTCCCATCCCCGCTCCCCGCGGCTTCTGTCAGCCGCGGATCCGCCGCTGTCGTCGATCACCGACGAGTTCTATCCCCTCGAGGATGGAGGATTCCTGGTGACCATGATGGGCGGGCCCTCCGGAATGCATCCCGGCCGGGTCGTCGAGTTCGACTCGAAGCTGAGTCTCATCGCAGAGCATCCTGCCGACCCTCCCGCCGACGGTTTCGATCCGCACGGGATCTCCGTCCGACCGGAACAGAATCTGATGGTCACCAGCGATTTCATCTGTCCCGCCTCGACGCTCGAGGGAAGCCCGGGAGATCTGCGGCTGCAGGGGAGCGTCCGGGTCTGGGACTTCCGCGCGCGAAGGATCGTTCGGACGATCTCGCTGCCCTCGCCGGCCGGAACGATCGATGTGCGCTTGATTCCCCACGATCCCGAGCTGCGGGCGTACACCGCGGGAATGACCGACGACCGCCTCTATCTTCTGGACACACAGCGCGGAACCGCCACCGCGGTCTTCGACTTCTCGACGATCGCCAAGGGCGGATGGCCTCAGCTCATGCGCCTGACGCGGGACGGCAGACGGCTTTTCGTCTCCATGAACATGGCCGGTGGAATCGCGATGCTGGATACGACGAGGCCCGAGTCTCCGCGGCTCATCAAGTTCCTGGACCTCGGAAAAGGCTCCGGTCCGCACTACCTGGCGTTGACGAAGGACGAGAGACGCCTTGTGGTCAGCGACTACTTCTTGAACGAAGACGGCGCGGGGAAAGTCCATGCCGAGGGGGATCATCGGATTCACGTCGCGAAGGTTACGGCCGACGATCTCGTTCTCGATCCGACGTTCGACCTGGACTTCAACACGGCGTTCGCGTCGGGACCGGCCCGGCCGCACGGAATGGCAATGAAGTGAACGGCGGCCGGCGATCCGGAAGAGGCACCCGCGTCTCTGGGGCGAGTGTCTTTCTGCCCGCAGCTCAGGCAAGAGTGGTCGTGTTTGCTGTCCGGTGAAGTGGTTAGTGCGGGCTGGCGCGCGCCCGGGAAGACTTCGCGGCATCGGCCGCGGCGCTTTGGACCGAGTCGCTACATCCGAATCTCGATGTTTTCGAGATCCCGCGCGGAGCTCAGGGCGCCGTTGTCCCGAAGCTCGACGCGGCGCCGGAGATGTAGGCGCTGGGAACGTCGGCCAGACTGCGATAGACGGCGACGCGCGCTCGGTAGCCGGGCGCCTTCGCGTCGAGAGCCTCCTCGGGCTGGGTGAGCCAGGCTTCGAGAAACTTCTCGGCCGCCCGGCGCAACGCCGGAGCGCTGCCGGAAACCGTCATCGCCTCCCGCGCAGCGGGGAGAAAGAGGAATCCGGCGCCGAGCCGGCCGTTTTCCTTGTCCTCTCGAAGCCGTCGAAAGAGCGCCGTCTGTTCCTCCTCGCCGAGGAGCCGGGCCTGCGCCGCGATGGTCTCGGTCAGCGCGGCGACCGCCGCGTCGGGCGACGCCGGCGCCGGATCCGGCCGAACCAGGCGAAAACGGCCGAGGGTGTCGGCGTAGGAGCTGTCGCCGAGGCGCCATGCGAGGCGCGCGCCGCCGGCTAGCGTGGCATTCTCCGGCTCGCTCGCCACGAGGCGGCCCAGCGGATCGATGTCCTGGAACATTCCTGCCAGGACTCCGGCGAATCCCTTGTGGAATCGCGCGAGATAGCGGGGAAATTGCTCGCCCCACCAGGGAAGGGCGAGCAGCGGCAACACGACCAGGAGGTAACCGTAGGCGCGAGGCAGGTAGCCGAAGAGCATCGCCATGACCTCGTACCAGACGGCGAGGCCGATGACCCCGGCGACGAGAAACGCGAACCAGTTGGGCCCCCAGTGGTGCTGGAGGAAACCGGCCGGGATCGCCTCGGCAGGTCGGTTCGGGTCGACCGCCAGGGGAATCTTCGGCACCGGAACGCCGAAACCGATGATGCCGAGGTCGACGGGCCAGTCCATGGCCAGGCGCAGCTCCTCGAGCGCCGTCGCGGGCGGCGGCTTGGGAAGCCCGAACGTCGAGTGAGGGGGATGGCTGGCGAGCCAATCGCGCCCGGCCGGAGTCATCCGAATTTCGGGAACGGCGAATCCGTTCTCATCGCGCATCCAGGCGAAGGGAACGCCCGGCGAGAGCTCGGAGAGATCCGGGATCGTGTAGGCGTCGCCGAACTTGAGACGCGGCCCGCAAAATGCGCGCCGCTCCCCTGAGCCCCAGCTCCCTTCGTAGGCCACGACCGCGCAGGGCGAGGCGTAGGCGTGAGGCCTCCACAGGGTCTTCTGACCCATTTCGGATGGATCGAACTCCACCGCCAGCCAGCTCTCCACGATGCGGCCTTCGACGCGCGCGGTCAGCTTCGAAAAGCGCGCCTTGTCGATCGCCCGTTGCGGCCCGCTCTGCCAGGCGACGACCAGAAAGAGGCCGGCGAACCCGAGAAGC
>DATFTF010000063.1:0-2596 GCA_035262245.1 Thermoanaerobaculia bacterium | reverse complement strand
TCCGGCTCCCGCAACGCGAGTCGTTTCGCGAATCCAGTTCGCGAAACTTGGTCGCGTTGCGAAGGGCCCCGACCGAGGCCGGCGAGGGTTGCGTACAATATATATATTGTAAACGGTGGATTGACTGGAGTGGTGGAGGCGCGTTGCGTTAACATCCTCGCGTTGACGCGACGCCTGTTGGTCCCGCCTGCGGCTGCCGTGCTTCTGGGCGTCGTTTTCCTTCCTGCAGCGAGTCTGGTGGCCCAGGCCCCGATGGTGGGTCCGCGCTTGGCGGGGATGGCGGGCGCGGCGACCGCCGTGGCCGACGACGGCACGGCGGTGTGGACCAATCCGGCCGGCCTCGCACGCGACGAGCGGCTGGATCTCGAGCTCTTCGGCGGCGGCCTGGCCACCAACCGCAACGATTTCACCTCGGCGGTCGACAGCCTCTCCAAGATCGATCTGGACGCCATCCGCGCGGGGGACCTCGACGAGCTGTCGCGCGCGGTGCGCGATCTTCAGGTCCTGGCCCAGCCCGGAACGGGCGTCGTCGGCTCGGGAGTGGCCGGGCTCGTCTTCGGCAAGAGCGGCCTGGCCCTCGCGATCGACGACCTGGCCTACGCCGGCGTCTATCCCCTCGTCGATCTCGTCCACGTCGCGCCCGGAAACGATCCCGATCACAGCCTTCCTTTCAATCAGACCGGAATCGCCTCGGCCGGGCTCGAGGCCCGGGAGGTGCGGCTGTCCTATGCCCGATCGTTTTTCGAAAAGGTCCTTCTGGTCGGAGCGACGGCCCGCTACGTCGATGGGCGGACGTACTACTTTCGCCAGAGCGTCTTCGACGTGGGGGGCTCGGACCCGGTCGGCCTGGCCCGGGACGCCCTCAAGCAGAATCCACGGAACACGAGCAAGTTCACTTTCGATCTGGGCGCGATGGTGAACATCCTGGGTAAGGCCCGGGTCGGGCTGGTGTCGACGGCCATCAACGAGCCGGAGTTCACCGTGGCTCAGGATCCGAAGGATCCCGCTCTCATCGGCTCGCCGGGCGTGATCCGCCTCCCGCGAACTTTTCGCGCCGGCGCCGCGGTGGAACCGATCGGCGCCCTGACCGTCGCGGTGGACTACGATCTGCGGGCGACTGATACGCTCATCCCCGGCGGGCGCAGCCGCCAGCTCTCCGCGGGAGTCGAGGTCAAGATCCCTCTCTTCGCGTTCCGGACCGGCGCGTTTTACGACTTCGAAGCGCCGGATCCCCATTGGGCCTATTCCGCGGGCTTCGGCTTCGGAACGAAAATGATCTCCGTCAACGCCGCCGTGATCTTCTCGCCCGAAAGCGGGCTTTCGCTCTCTTCAACCAATCGAAGAGACGAGGGAGCGGCGCTCGATGCCAGGGTGAGATGGTGAGGGGGAGCTGGAAGGACTGAGCCGAGGGACTGAGCGACGTGCCGCCGTTTCGCCTTCTCGCCCGCGATCCCGGGTCTTCCGCCCGCCGCGGAATCCTGTCCACCGCACACGCCGAGGTGGAAACCCCCTGCTTCCTGCCGGTCGGCACGCGCGGAGCGGTCAAGGGTGTCGAGTTCGACCGTTTGGAGGAGTGGGGCTGCCAGGCCGTCCTGGCCAACACCTACCACCTGATGGCGCGGCCCGGTGTGGAGATCATCCGCCGCGCCGGCGGCCTGCACGCGTTCCTGGGGTGGGCCCGGGGGATCCTGACCGATTCCGGCGGATTCCAGGTCATGAGTCTCGCCTCGCGCCGCCGCTTGAACGACGACGGCGTCGAATTCCGCGACCCGGAAGACGGGTCCCGGCACTTCCTGACCCCGGAGCTGGCCATGGAGCTCCAGACCGCGTTCGGCGTGGATATCGCGATGGCGCTGGACGTGTGCCCGCCCTTGCCCGCCGAGCGCCGGGAAATCGAAGAGGCCTGCCGCCTGACCGTGGCCTGGGCGGAGCGCTCGCGCCGGGCCTACCGGGGGCCGGGCCTGCTCTTCGGCATCCTCCAGGGCGGCACGTTCGAGGAGCTACGCCGTCGGTGCGCGGAGCCTCTCCTGGATCTCGATTTTCCCGGCTACGCGGTGGGAGGCATCGCGGTGGGGGAGTCCAAGGAGGCGATCCGCGCCATCACCGCCTTCGGCGCCGCGCTCCTGCCGGAGCAGAAGCCGCGTTATCTGATGGGCGTCGGTACTCCGGCGGACCTGCTCGCGTCGGTGAAGGCCGGCATCGACCTCTTCGACTGCGTTTTGCCGACCCGCAACGGGCGGATGGGCCACGCCTACACGCGCGAGGGGGAAGTCACGATCAAGCACGAGCGATTCAAGTCGGATTTCGAGCCGCTCGACGCGCGCTGCGGCTGCCCGGTCTGCCGCCGCCACACGCGCGCCTACCTGCGGCACCTCTTCGTGTCGAAGGATTTTTCAGCGCCCATGCTGCTTTCGCTCCACAACGTCTTCTTCTACCTCGACTGGATGAAGCAGATTCGGGAGGCCATCGCCGCCGGCGCCCTCGACCGGCTCGATTCGCCTCCGGAAGAAAAGATCGGGCCCGACTCCTCGCTCTCCGGATGATTCGCGTCCGTGGAGCAGGCTTGCGGCCGGAGCCGAAACGTGATGGCCTCCGG
>DATFTF010000062.1:0-5310 GCA_035262245.1 Thermoanaerobaculia bacterium | reverse complement strand
CGGCGCGCCGCAGGCCCAGAATCCTCGGACCGGCCCACACCGGAAGAACCAACCCCAACGCGGCGGCGAACATCAGGGCCGACCGCCGTGCGAGGCTCGGGGGTCGTATTTCCATCGAGGATTTTCGTTGCTTCACGATGCGCCTCCTTTAGCCCCGGAAGGCTGTTTTGCGACGGCCGGCGGACGAGCCGATGCCGGCTAGAGCTACGGCACTCGTATCCACGAGGGGTCGAAATCTGAGCATGGCTCGGTTGTGCCGCAATGATATTCCAGAACACTCACTCGACGTACTTAAACCCGGTTCCGGTATTGAAGAGCACGACCCGGCTCGAGGGGTCGAGGCGTCCCTCCTCTGCGAGCTTGCGGGCCGCGGCCCACACGGCCCCGCCTTCCGGGGCCACGAACAGGCCTTCCGCGGCTCCGATCTCGCCGCAGGCCGAGCGCATCTCGTCATCCGAGACGGCCACCGCCGTGCCGCCGGAGGCGCGAACGTCGGCGAGGATCAGGTCGTCGGCGTAGGCCTTGGGCACCCGCAGTCCGGAGGCGTAGGTGTGCGCGTTCTCCCACTTCTGCGAGACGGCCTCGCCTCGTTCGAAGGCCCGGGGAATCGGCGCGCAGCCCTCGGCCTGAACGGCGATCATCCTCGGCCGGCGGCGGCCAATCCATCCCAGCGCCTCCATCTCCTCGAACGCCTTCCACATTCCGATCAGCCCGGTGCCGCCCCCGGTGGGATAGAGGATGGCGTCCGGCAGTTCCCACCCGAAATCGCGGGCGAGCTCGTAGCCCATCGTCTTCTTTCCCTCCACGCGGTACGGTTCCTTCAGAGTCGAGACGTCGAGCCATCCCTCACGAGGCGCCCGATCGGCGACCATGCGGCCGCAGGCGTCGATCAAACCGTCAACCATCGTGACGCTCGCGCCGTAGCGCTCGCACTCGATGCGGAAGACGCGCGGCGTGTCTCTCGGCATGAAGACGTGGCAGGCCAGGCCGGCCTTGGCGGCGTAGGCGGCCGCGGCCCCTCCGGCGTTGCCCGCGGTGGGCAGCGCGATGGCTGTCGCGCCGAGCTCTTTGGCCTTGGACACCGCCGCCGAGAGTCCGCGCGCCTTGAAGGAACCGGTCGGGTTGTTGCCCTCGTCTTTGATCCAGAGGTCGCAAAACCCGAGCGCCGCGCCGAGCCGCGAGGCGGACAGGAGCGGCGTGTCCCCTTCCCCGAGCGAGACGACACAGGAGGAGTCTTCGACCGGCATCATCTCGTGCCAGCGCCACATCGACCGCGGCCGCTCGGGCCGGGCGGAAGCCGCACGGTCCAGAGAGCGGGCGGCGTAATGCGCGAAGAGAGGGCCCGCACATCCAGGGGCGACGCAGAGGTTGCGGCCCGAGCGGCGCTCGTACTGCGCGCCGCACCGAGTGCAGGTCAGATGTGAAAAAGAAGAGAACATGCGCAGACACTACAACGCCGAAAGACGTAAAGCGGAGAGGAAGTCGAGAGGAGATCGGCAGACGCGTAGCGGCAAGAGCCGTGGAGAGTATAGCAGGGGACGATCGCGAAGGGCAGCCTTGACGCTCCCCGAAAGCAGAAGCGATAATCGCGGCGGTCATGGAATTGAACGACCATCTGCGCGAGATGCTCAAGGAGCTCGGACACGCGATCAACGAGTCGATCTCCGGGTCCGGCCGCGTGCACGAGTCCATCCAGCGCATCCGCGACGAGGGGTACAACCTCTACATGGTGCTCGACGCCAAGGTCGGCGTGAAGAAGCTCGGCCGCTCACGCCGCGGCGCCGCCTCCCGGGAAAGCGCCCCATCGCCGGAGGAGGAGCGCGCCGCGTTTCGCATGAACCTGAAGGACCTGCACTTTCTCCGGTCGGTCGGCATCGATCCGACGGTCAAGATCCGAAACCGCAAGCCCGCTCCCGGCCGGCGGACCGGCGCGAAACGGCTGACTCTGCGCGTTCCGCGCAGCCAGTAAGCTCCCCGTTTAAGGCGGCGTCCGCCGCGCTCTCTTCCCGCTGATGGGCGTAGAGTCGTTCCCGATGTCCTCCGTGGCTCCCGCCGCCGCCGACCCGCTCGGATTGTCCTCCTCCGGCTGGGAGAATCTCGTTGCGTCGTGGGACCTGCCACGGTACCGGGGCCGGCAGATCTTCGAGGCCCTGCACCGTCGCGGCGCCCGTAGCTACGGGGCGATTCACGAGATTCCGGCCGATCTGCGCGAGCGACTGTCCCGGCAGATGCCGCTCGCGCTCCCCGAGGTGGTGCGCCGGGAGGCGGCGATCGACGGGAGCGCCAAGTACGGACTGCGTTTCGCAGACGGAGCGCTGGTCGAAGCGGTCTTCATGCCCGGCGACCGGGAGAGCGCCCGGGTCAACGAATTTGCCGACGCGCGCGTAGCGCCGGCCGGCGCCGCGAGTCCGGAGTCGGAGCTTCGGGGTCCGAGGGGAGCCTCGAGAAGCTCGGAGAGGTTCACGGTCTGCCTCTCGTCGCAGACGGGCTGCGCCGTCGATTGCGCCTTCTGCGTGACCGGGCGGCTGGGCGCCGGCCGCAACCTCTCGGCGGGAGAAATTCTGGGGCAGCTCTATGCCGTGCTCGACGCGGAGGGGCGCAGCTGGGAGGGGTTGCGCGTGGTGTTCATGGGGATGGGAGAGCCGTTCCTGAATCTCCGCGGCGTTCTGCCAGCCCTGGACCTTCTCTTCGAGCGCATCTCGCCACGGCGCGTGACCGTCTCGACCTCGGGGATCACGCCGGCTTTCGCCGAGTTCGCCGCCCGTACCCGCCGCCCGAACCTGGCCGTCTCGGTCAATGCGGCGGACGAGGAGACGCGAACGAAGCTCATGCCGATCACCCGCACGCATTCGCTCGCTTCGCTTCTGGCGGCGATGAAGGCGTGGCCGTTGGAGCCGCGCCGGCGCATCACCGTCGAGTACGTGCTCATCGCGGGGATCAACGACGCTCCGGCCGACGCCGGCCGTCTGGCGCGCCTTCTATCGGGGATTCCGGTCAAGATCAACGTCATCCCGCTGAACGAGGACTCCGACTATCTGCCGGGCTGGAAACGTCCCGACGAGGCCGCGATCGAGCGGTTCGTCGAGCGCCTGGCAGCCTCTCATCTGACGACCACCGTCCGGCGCAGCAAGGGACCGGATGCCCGGGCCGCCTGCGGGCAGCTCAAGGGGCGCACAGAGGATCCCCGCCGGGTCCCCCGACGCCCCGGTTCCTGCTAATCTCTAAGCATTCAAGAGCCATGACATCATGACGACCCGCGACAAGTCGGCAGCGTCCGGCGTCTCGCAGTCTGATCTCGAGCAGCTGCGCGAGGAGCTGCGCCGGGAGCGCAGCCGCCGGGAGGCCCTGGAGCACTCCTACGAATCGCTGCGGGCGGCCTTCGAGAAGATGGAAGGCGGGATGGTCATGATCGACGCCGACCGGGTTCTCTACGCCAATCCCGCGGTCGCGGAGTTGTTCGGCATTCCGGCCGAACGGCTGCGCACCATGAGCCGCGAGCTTTTCCTGCGCGAGCTGGCCGCGCTCTTCGACCACCCGCCCGACTTCCTCCAGCTGATGCGCGACCGCTCTCTGGGAGCGATCGAGGCCCGCGAGGATGTGGAGATGCAGCGGCCCCGGTGGCGCCGCATCCGGTGGATCGGAAAGGCGCTCCGGCTGCCGAGCGGGAAGGGGCAGCTGGCGATCTTCTCGGACATCACCGAGGACGCGGACATGGCGACCGACCGGAAGCGTCAGGCGCTGACCGACGACCTGACCGATCTTTCCAACCGCCGGGCCGGCGAGCAGGCCATCTCGCGGGAGACCGCGCGCTCGCGGCGGACCGGCCGGCCGCTCTCCTTCGCTCTTTTCGACGTCGACCACTTCAAGCGGGTCAACGACACCTACGGCCACCAGACCGGCGACCTGGTCCTGCGCGAGGTGGCGCGGTTCCTCTCGGCCTTCCTGCGACGGAGCGACATTGCGGTCCGCTGGGGGGGCGAGGAGTTCCTGGTGATCCTGGCGGGGGAGACGCTCGAAGGAGCGCGTGCCTTCGCCGAGCGTGTGCGCGGGGCGATCGAGCTCCTGCGCGTGGGAGACGTCGGAACCATCACCATCTCCGCCGGCACCGCCGAGCTCGAGCCTGGCGAAGACCCCGAGACCACCGTCGCCCGCGCCGACGCCAATCTCTACGAGGCCAAGGCGCGGGGTCGCAATCAGGTGGTGTGAAAAGGATTCAAAATTGAAGATTCAAGATTCAAGATTGAAATCCCGGGCCCTCGCTTCAATCTTGAATCTTGAATTTTGAATCTTGAATCATCTCGCCGGCAGGTTCGTCTGAAAGAACCTGCCCCACCTCTCGTCATACTCCTTCTGAACAACCCTCTCTGCCTCGTCGTCGTGGTGGCAGTGGCCGGCGCCGTCGACGTTCCAGATCGTCGAGCCGGCGGGAAGGGCCTCACAGAGGCGCTGTCCGAAGCGGGGCGGAACGAGCAGGTCTTTCTCTCCGTGGACCACGCAGATGCGCGCGCTCACGCGCGCCAGGGCGGCCACCGGATCGATGCGGGTGAGCCCGGCGCGCGGGTCGCCCAGATGGAGCTCGCGGCGGACGCGGTCGACGGCTCCGCGAATGGCCCAGCGGCTGGCCAGAGCCAGAAGCGCCCGGGGCAGACCGGTCCCGACCGAAAGATAGTGACGCGCCATCTCGGCGGGGTCGGCGTAGGGGGATTCGAGCCAGAGCGCACGCACCGATTCCTTGTTGGCGGAGAACTCGAGGGCGGTCAGGCAGCCCGCGGAGCAGGCGTGGACGCCCAGGCGGGTGAGATCGGCGCCGAAGCGCTCTCGGACCGCCTCGAGAGCCAGATTCAGGTCCTGCTTCTCGAGCAGGCCGTACGTCACGAACGTGCCCTCGCTCGGGCGATGGCCGCGAAGGTCCGGCAGCAACACGTTGTAGCCGAGCGCCAGCGCCCGAAGGGCGTCGGGCTTCCACTCGGAGGCCGAGCCCCCTTTCCCGTGGAGAAAGAGGATCGTCGCGCGTCCGACCGGCTCGCCGGGCGAGGCGAAGATCGCGGCGAGCAATGCGGGGACCCGGGGGCTCCCGGCGTGCCGATAGTCGGCGACGAAGGCGCCGCTCGCGCGCAGCGCGGCAAGGAGAGCCTCGCGGCTCGTGGTGTTGGGGGCGAGGCCATCGGCGGAGATGAGGCGGCGAGACAGGCTCCGCGCGGCGATGTACGAGCCGGCGACATAGACGAGAGTGCCTCCGGCGAGAAAGCCGAGGCCGGTGCGGCGTCGCATTATCTGATCACTTTGCGATCACGCTGCGATCCCGATGCG
>DATFTF010000061.1:0-10284 GCA_035262245.1 Thermoanaerobaculia bacterium | reverse complement strand
AGGTGAAGGTCCGCGTCGGAGTCCGACTCGGCGTGGCCGTCCCGGTGACGGTCATGGTCGGCGTCGTCGGGGGCGGCGAGACGGTCACCGCGGGCCGGGCCCAGGCGGCGGGGGCAAGGGCCAGCAGAGCGAGGGCCGCAGCCAGGGCCACACGTTCTACCGAGTTGATCGAATCGAATCGCGCCGGCATCAGCGGATGGGAACGAGCGTGCTTGCAGGAGCGCCCGCGTCGCCGACGACATCGACGACGACAAGTCCGCGCGCCTGGGGGACGGTCTTCGTGGTCCGGACGTAGTACTCGCCGTCGGCCCCCATGACCGGGCCGGGAGGTCTCAGGATCGCGTTGGGCCGGATCGTGATCGACGGGCGCGGCTTGCCCGGGCGCGTCACGATACGGTCGTTGGCATCCACAGGATGGACGACGATCGTGACGTTCTCGCCGAATCGCCCTTCCTGGTCGGCGGGCATGACGATCCAGTGATCGACGGGATTCTCCGTGACGGTAAAGAAGCCCGGACCCGGCTTGGACTCCACGCCTCGCACGACGTAAAGCCTGTAGTCCTTGGCGGGAAACGGCAGGCCTCCCTGCTGGAGCGGGAATGTGGCGGTCAGCATCACGTCTCCCTGCTTGACGACGCTGGAGGCGGGGATGTAGGTCGCATCGGTGGGGAAGCGCGGGTCGCCCATCGGGTCTCCCGCCGCCGCGAGCAGGTAAGCGAACCACTTGCAGGTGTCCCCGGGGATGTCCGGGAACTGCCCCGAGATGTCAACCTGGACGCTGGCCTGGGCGTTGCTCGCCGACTGGGGACGGAAAGAGTCCACCTTGAACTCCGGACCCGGGACCGGCGGCTTCAAGTCGTAGGTCAGCTCGGTCGTGCCGTCGCCGACCTCGTTGTCCCTCGGCACTCCCTGGGGAATGTTGCCTCGCCAGGAGGCGCGGAAGAACCAGGGGTGGTCGTCGGAAGCGCGCCGCTGCGTCCCGTCGTCGTCGGTGTAGGTCGACCACTCGAGGAAGTTGCTCCGGTTGCGCACGAACTGCTTGGGCGGCGGCATTCCGGGGAAAGTCTTTGGAAGGCTGGGCCCATCCAGATCGTAGACCGTCAGATATCCTTGTTCTCCCGCCGGGATGAGGGCCTTGAGACCGCCGGCGGAGCTCTCGGCCTGTCGGTCGCCGGCCTGCACGATGCACTCGTCCTGGTAGGCCCGGAACGTCCGCAGCCTCTGGGCGTCGAAGCCGTTGGTCGGCCCGCCCGACTTGAAGAAGAATCGAGCGATACTCGTAGGCAGGATCCCGAAACGGAAGAGCGCGAATCCTCTTAGGTCCCCGGCGGTGCCCTCGCCGATCCCGAGCTGGTTGGCCCTGTCCTTGCGCATCTCGCTCAATTTGACGGCCAGGGGGCCGAGCGGTCCCCTCGCTTGGGGGGGGACGGGCCCGGCGTACTGCCCGAAGGGGAAGGTCCAGAAGTTCGTGAAGTTGAGAGCCATGGAGGTGCCGTTAGGGGCCGTCGCCTTGATCTCCATGTTGTTGGCCACGTCGCTCATCTCGCCGGTCCGGATCTTGACGATTTGGCTGACGTCGCCGATCAAGATCAGGGCCTCGGCGTTGGAGTCGACGAACACGGCGGAGCCCATTGCTCCTCCAGTGCGCTTGATCGTCAGGATGATCTTTTTGCCCTGGCACCCCTTGGTCGTCAGCTGGAAGTGGAAGATGCCGCCGTTGGCGACGAAGGCGAGCTTGTTATCGGGCTTGGTGAGCTCGACTTCGCATTCCGGCGTGGGTGTCACCGTCGGAGTCGGAGTCTGCGAGGGCGTGAGGGTTGGCGTGTCTGTCGGCGTGCAGTACCCCTCGTAGTAGCACGTCGGTGTCCGGCTCGGTGTCCTCGTGTACGTCGGCGTGTAGGTGTACGAGGGCGTGTAGGTGTGGGTCGGCGTGCCGGTGGTCGGCGTCCCGGTCGGCGAGCCGGTCGAAGTGGGGGAAGCCGTTCGGCTGCCGGTCGGGGTCGGGCTCGTGCCGGTGGCCGTCGGACTCGGTGTCGTTCCCGTCCGGGTGGCGGTCGGTGTGCCGCCCGTCGGCGTGTTGCTCGGCCCGAAGGTGCGGGTGGCCGTGAGAGTCGGCGTGCCTGTGTGCGAAGGGGAGATGGTGGGCGTCGACGTGAAGGTGGGCGTCGGCGTCCCCGGAGTGGGGGTGCAGTTCGTGATGGCCGCTGTGAGGCCCGGCGTCGTCGCGCACGGGGCGGCGGGCCGCGGTTGGGCCTGCGCCACCGCCGCTGCCCATGAGAGGGCGAGCGCCGCAATGGCTCGACGGCCGCGGCCTCCGCGTCCAATCCGTCGATCCTGCCGAGCCGCGTTCATGAGCACTTGGGTGAAAAAGGGCGGAGCGCCGCGCGCGTCCCTTCGCGGCCGGACTGCCCGCGGCGCCCGCGTCTCCACACGACCTCCTCCTTCGCCCTCCTTGGTCTCCTCCGGTTACATGGCGCGAAGAGCGGGAAAAAGGGCAAAAGGGATTGAGCGCGATCCCGGCCGTCGCGCCTTCCCATCGTGTGGGAGACTCGACCGGTCCCTGGCAGATCCTGGCGGTGCCGGAACTCGAGGCGTTAAGAGCCGGTCTTCTCCGTCTTTCCGCGGCGGTCTTGCAGCACGGCGAGCCGTTCCAGAGCTTCTCGGGTCAGGCGGTTGGACACCCCGACACTCCCGCGCAGAGCTTCGTAGCTTCCGTTCAGGAGAGGAGCGGCCTCGTCGAACCGGCCTTGAGCGGCCAAACAGGCGCCGAGCAGGCCCTGAGCCTCCGGAATTCTCCAGTCAGCGCTCCGCAGGCGATTCACTCGGATCTGAAGAGCTTCCCGGAGAAGGGGCTCGGCCTCCGCCGGCCGGCCCTTCGCGGTCAGCGCCCAACCCAGATTGATGAGAGGTCCGGAGATGTTGACGTGGCCCTGCGGCAGGTTCGTCCGAAAGATTCGAAGCGCCTCGCGGGCGGCGGACTCCGCGCCGGGCACGTCCCCTTTCCGACGCAGGATCGTGGCCAGGTTGTTCCAGGCGAACCCGATGTTGGGGTGCGATTCTCCGAGCGTCTTGCGCGCCATGGCCAGGGCGCGCCGCGACAGACCCTCCGCCTCCTCGGTCTTTCCGTCCAGGTCGAGGGCCGCGGCGAGGTTGGCCAACAGAGGCGCGATCGAGGGATGCTCCTCGCCGACCAGGCGGCGCCGGCTCTCGAGCGACTCCGCGTCCAGCGCCGCCGCCTCGTGAAACTTTCCCTGGGCCATCAAGACGATTCCGAGGTCGTTGCGATAAGCGGTGACCGAAGGGTTGTCGGGATCGGAGGAGGCCAGAGCGATTTCGAACGCCCTGCGCAGCGCCTGCTCGGCCTCCTGCGGCTCGCCGAGCGAGGCGAGGGTTGCCGCCAGGACATGCCATGCATTGGCCACTGCGAGGTCGTTCTCGCCCAAGATCTTCCGCCGTATCGACAGGGCGTTGCGCAGGCTCGCTTCCGACTCGCGGTCCATGCCCCGCTGATGCAGAGCACGGCCCAGGGCGAGCTGGCTCGCGGCCACGGAAAGATTCTGCTCGCCGAGCGCACCGCGGCGAAGCGACAGAGCTTCCCGGAATCGCTTCTCCGCCTCCGGATACCGGCCGGTGTCCATCGCGACTTCGCCCAGGCTCTGGAGGCTCTCGGCGACGCGGAGATCCCGCTCTCCGAACAGGCGGACTCGAATGCGGTAAGAGCCCTCGATCATGGCCTGGGCCTGCTCGTACGATCCGAGCTCCCGGTAAACGTCTCCGATCGTGTCCATCAGAGTCGCCTGAACCTCCGGCTGTCCGGCGAGGTCCCGCCGAATCCGACTTGCGCCGCGATCCAGCATCTCCCGCACGGTCAGGTTCGCGCCCCGCGCGTCTCGCGGATCGGAAGCCTTGAAGAGGCTCGTGAGGAACGCCGAGACCTGCTCGGCCTTGAGTCGCTCACGCTCGATCCGCGCGCGCTGAACACCCAGGGAGACGGCCGCTCCGAGGGCCAGCACGGCGACGAGGGCGGCCGCAGCGACGCCGACGAAATGCCGCCGCACGAACTTGCTTCCCCGGTAAATCAGCGTGTCCCGGTGGGCCCGAATCGGAAGTCCCGCGAGATGACGCCGGATGTCCTCGGCCAGCTGTTCCACGGAGGCGTAGCGGCGTCGAGGATCTTTCCGCAGGGCGCGCAGCAGAATCGTGTCGAGGTCGCCGCTCAGTCGGCGCCGAAGCCTCTTCGGATCTCCCTCCCGGGTGGCGCTGACGGCCTGCGGGGTGACGGCCCCAGGGCGCTCTTCGTGGGAAAAGCCGTCCGGCCGGCGGCCGATGGCGGCGCTGGGCCGGTCGGGCTCTTCTTCGCAGACGGCCCGCTCGACTTCGCTCGGCGAGCGCCCGGCGAGCCTGTAGGGTGCCCGCCCGGTCAAGAGCTCGTACAGCACCACGCCCAGAGAGTAGACGTCGCTCGCGGTATTGATGGGCTCGCCGCGGATCTGCTCCGGGCTGGAGTACCGCGGCGTCATCGGCCGCAGGCCGGTGAGCGTCCGGGTCGTCAGGTCTTCGTCCCCCAGAAGCTTGGCGATTCCGAAGTCCAGGAGCCACGGCTCGCCTGCGGCGTCGACGAGGATATTGCCCGGCTTCAGATCGCGGTGAATCACGAGGTTCTGATGGGCGAAAGCGACGGCGGCGCAGACGGAGCTGAAGAGCCGCAGTCGCTGGGTCGTGGAGAGGCGGCGGGAGTCGCAGAAGTCCAGGATGGGAAGACCGTCGACGTACTCCATGACGAAGTAGGGCAGTCCGTCCTCGGTCGTGCCTCCGTCCAGGATGCGCGCGATGTGGGGGTGATCCAGAGCGGCGAGGATCCGGCGCTCTTTTTCGAATCGATGGATCACCTGCTCGGTGTCCATCCCCTGCTTGATCAGCTTGACGGCGACCTTCTTCTCGAAAGCCCGATCCGCCCGTTCGGCGACATAGACGACGCCCATCCCACCCCGGCCGATTTCCCGCACCAGCCGGTAAGGGCCGACGCGCCGTCCCTGCCACGCCGCATCGGTGTCCCACCGCGCCGCCTGGAGCACCGGCACCTCCAAAAAGTTGCCGGCCTCCTCGTGCGACCGGAGCAGCGTCTCGACCTCCCGGCGCATCGCGAGATCCTGGCCGCAGGCCATCTCCAAGAAACTTCCCCGCTCTTCCGGCGGCCGCTGGAGGGCTTCCACAAGGAGCTCGCCCGCGCGTTCGTGGCGGGCCGGACTGCTCACGAAACTCTCCGCGTCAGCTCGTGATGGAGCCAGGCGCGCGCCTTGGTCCAGTCAAGCTTGACGGTGCGGCTCGCGATTCCCAGGACCTCGGCCGTCTCCTCGATCGAGAGGCCGGCGAAGAACTTCATTTCGACGATCCGGCACTGCCGCGGACTGAGCGTCTCCAGACACTGGAGCGCGCGATCCAGGGCAATCAGATCCACCGCATCCGCCACCGACGCGGCGAGGCGTTCAGAGAGCTGCGGAACGCGCAGCGTGGTCGCGCCCGAGCGCTTGTCGGCGCGTCGGCGTCGGGCGTGATCCACGAGGATTCTGCGCATCATGCGCGCGCACGAGCCGAAGAAATGCGCCCGGCTCTTCCAGGCGACTCTCCGTTCGCGGGACAGCCGCAGGTACACCTCGTGGACCAGGGCGGTCGGCTCGAGCGTGTGCCCGCGCCGCTCTCCGGCGAGCTGCGCCCGCGCCATGCGGCGCAGATCGACGTACACCTTCGAGAGGAGCCGATCCAGGGCGACATCCTGACCGTTGCTCCAGGCCCGGAGGAGATCGGTGATCTCGTGCGGGTTCGATTCGGTGTTCGTGTCCGGGGCTCCCTCGACGCGAGATTCTATCCGCGCCGGTCCTGCCCATTGCCCTTTTTCCCGCGCTTTGCGCCATGTATTTCGGGACCACGGGAGCCGCGGCGCCGATCTGGCGCCGGACGGGCGGAGTCTGCGTTCAGGGACGCGGGGGGAGCAGCCGGGTGCCCGGGCGACGGGCGCCCGGGGTCGCCGGAGCGCGCGCCACGAATTCGAAATCGAACACTCCGCCGGTGTTCGTGCCGGCGTAGAGTCTCGCGCCCGAGGCGCTCAGAGCCAGGGAGCTCACGGAGAGATCAGTCAACCCGGAGTTGAACGCGCTCCAGGACTCTCCTCCGTCGGGGCTCCGGTAGACGCCGTGAGCAAGAGTTCCGGCATAGAGAAGTTGGGAGTCCCGGGGATCGACGAGAACGGTCGTGACGATGAAGCCCTCCAGACCGGACCTGCGAAAGGTAGCTCCTCCGTCGTCGCTCACGTAAGCGCCGTCGATCGCCGCAACATAAACGCGATCCGCGATGGCCGGGTCGGGGGCGATCGCCAGCGGATCGAGAAGCCCCAGGGACGCCGGAGCCCAGCTTTCACCGCCATCCTCGCTCCGATGCAGGGAGTTACCGAGCTCGTCATATTCGATGGCGAAGATCCTCGCCGGATTGCGCGGGTCGATCGCGAGGCCTCCGTGGGCGATGAAGACAGGCGAAACCGCGCTCCACGTTGCGCCGAAATCCTGGCTTCGAAAGAGGCCGCCGCACTGGCTCGGTTCGTGCGCGAGATCCGAGGCTCCGGCGAAGAGAGTGGATGGATTCTCCGGATCGATCGTGAGCGCCGTCACGAAGGGACAGGTCAGACCCGTCGCCGAAGAAGACCAGTTCACGCCCGCATCGAGACTGCGGCTCAGATTGGGCCCTCCGGCGTAGAGCGTCGTGGGCCGCCTCGGGTCGATGGCCAGCGCCGCCGTGGCGCCCATGACCCGCGTCCACGTCGCGGCCCCGTCGGCGCTCTTGTACGCCCCCGCTGCCCCGGCGGCGTAGACGACGGAGGGATCGGCGGGATCCGCCGCGACAGATTGGATTGCCAGGCCGGGCAATCCCCGGTTCGTCCACTCTCCGGCGCCGGCGCGCGAGCCTGCCGCCAGGGCGAAACCGAGCGCGCCGGCCAGGATCACGCGCGAGGCGCTCACGGAGACCGGCCTTTTACGCTGGACTCGCGTTCGAAGAGGGGACGGGCAAGGCCGCCACGAACCGGGAGTCGTCGCGCCAGATGGTTTCCTCGCGGCGGGGACCGGTGGCGATGAAGGCGGCCTTTGCGCCGGAGCGCTCCTCGAGGAATCCGACGTACCGCCTGGCGTTCTCGGGCAGATCTTCGAACTGCGTGGCGGCGGTCGTGGTGCGCTTCCAGCCCGGCAGGGTCTGATAGACCGGCTCCACGCGCTCGACGTCTTCGACGACGGGCGGGATGTCGGAGATGAGCCTTCCGTCGAGGCGGTAGCCGACGCACACCGGGATCTCGTCGAGCTCGTCTAAGACATCGAGCTTCGTGATCGCGACCGCCTGCGCTCCGGAGAGCTCGACGGCGGTGCGGGCGACGACCGCGTCGAACCAGCCGGTGCGCCGAGGGCGGCCGGTGGACGTTCCGAACTCGTTGCCTCGCGTGCGGAGGAACTCCCCGGTCGCGTCGGACAGCTCCGTGGGAAACGGGCCCGCTCCCACGCGGGTCGAGTAGGCCTTGAGAACCACGATGGATGCGTCCAGCGCCCGCGGCGGCAGCTGTAGCCCTGGCGCCACGGCAGCGGAGGAGCAAATGGAAGAGGTCACGAAGGGATAGGTTCCGTTGCAGATGTCGAGCATCGCGCCGTGGGCCCCCTCGGCGAGAAGCGTGCCACCGCGCCGCCAGTGGTCGCGCAGGTAGCTTCCGGTGTCCGCGACGAAAGGGGCCAGGCGCGGCGCGAGCTCGGCCAGAGACGCCGTCACCCGAGCCGCGCTTGGAATGTCTCGGCAGCCGAGTGCGGCCAGAAGCGCCTCCGATTCGGCGGCCATCCCGGCCACGTGGCGTTCGAGGACGCTCGGCTGGAAGAGGTCCGCGATCCGGACGCCCTTGCGCGCGGCGACCGACTCGTAGGCCGGCCCGATGCCGCGCAGCGTCGTCCCCAGCTTTCGGTCGCCGGCAGCCTGCTCTCGGGCGGCGTCGAGCAGCCGGTGATAGGGGAGAATCAGATGGGCCCTCTCGGAGACGAGCAGCTTGCCGTCGACGGAAATCCCTTTCGTCTGGACGTCGTCGATCTCGGCGAGCAGGGCCTCCGGATCGATGACGACGCCCGCGCCGATCACTCCGATCCGCCCGCGGACGATCCCCGAGGGAAGCAGATGCAGGGCGAAGTGGTGATCGCCGAACTTCACGGTGTGTCCGGCGTTGTGGCCGCCGTGATAGCGCGCCACGATGTCGAAGCGGTCGGCCAGGAGGTCGACGATTTTTCCCTTGCCTTCGTCCCCCCACTGGCCTCCCAGCACGGCGACGACTCTCAGAGAAACCTCTTTTGCTGGCGGCGCTGGAACAAGCCGCCGGCGACGATAACAGGCCGGCGCCTTCTATACAATCGCCCGCGGTGAACAACCCGAGAATCCCGGGACGCGAACCGCGATGCGCCGCCTACGGCTAGACGGCAGCGGTCTCACGCTCGCCGACCTCGCCGAGGTCGCGGATCGCCGCGTGCGCGTGGAGCTCGCTCCGGCGGCCCGCCGCGCCATGACCGCGTCGCGGCGCGTCGTGGATCGCGCGGTGCGCCGCGGAGCGCGCGTGTACGGCGTCACGACAGGATTCGGGAACTTCGCCGACGTGACCATTCCCGGGGACCAGATCGGCGCGCTGCAGCAGAACCTCGTGCGCAGCCATGCCGCAGGAGTGGGCCGGCCGCTGCCGGACCGCGCGGTCCGCGCGATGATGGTCCTGCGCGCCAACGCTCTGGCAAAGGGGCGCTCGGGAATCCGCGTGGAGACGGTCGAGACGCTCCTGGCCATGCTCGAGCGCGATTTGCTCCCGGTGATTCCCGAGCAGGGCTCCGTCGGCGCGTCCGGCGATCTTGCGCCCCTGGCGCATCTGGCGCTGGCCATGACGGGAGAGGGTCAGGTCCGCCGGGGCGGCAGGGCCCTGCCCGCACGCAAGGCCCTGGGGGCGGCGCGCATCCGGCCGGTCGTCCTGGGAGCGAAGGAGGGCCTGGCGCTGGTCAACGGCGTACAGATGTCCGTGGCCGTCGGCGGCCTGGCGCTTCAACGCGCGCTGCGGCTGGCCCAGGTGGCCGACATCTGCGGCGCGGCTTCCCTCGACGCCGCGCGCGGTTCGGACGCTCCGTTCGATCCCCGCATCGTCGAAGCGCGCCCGCACCCGGGAGCTCTGGCCTCGGCGGCGAATCTGCGCCGGCTGCTAGCGAGAAGCGCGATCCGGGAGTCGCACCGCGGATGCGGCAAGGTGCAGGACAACTATGCGCTGCGGTGCATGCCGCAGGTGCACGGCGCCGCTCGCGACGCGTTCGCGCACGCGGCCGAGGCGCTGGAGCGGGAGATGAACAGCGCGACCGACAACCCGCTGGTCTTCGCTCCTTCCGGGGAGATTCTGTCCGGCGGCAACTTCCACGGAGCGCCCGTCGGTCTGGTCCTCGACTACGCGGCAATCGCCGCCGCGGACCTGGCCTCGATTTCCGAGCGCCGGATCGACAAGCTCGTCAATCCGGCGGTGTCCGAACTGCCCGCCTTCCTGGTCGCCGAAGGCGGGCTCCACTCCGGCCTGATGCTGGCCCAGGTCGCCGCGGCGGCTCTGGTGTCGGAGTGCAAGATCCTGGCGCATCCGGCCTCCGTGGATTCCATCCCCACCTCCGCCGGCAAGGAGGACCACGTGTCGATGTCCCCCATCGCCGCCCGCAAACTCGCCGCGGTCGTGGACTGCCTCGAGCGCGTCCTGGCGATCGAGCTTCTCACGGCCTTCCAGGCCATGGAGTTTCTCCGGCCGCTCGCGACGTCTCCGAGGCTCGAGAGGGTCCGGCGGTCCTTCCGCCGCGCCATTCCGGCGTGGAAAGGGGATCGGGTCCTGTCGGCCGATCTGGAGAGGGCCCGCCTCTTCCTGGACGCGGAGCCGATCGGGTCCCTGGTCGACCGGCTGGCCTAGGCCGTCGGATCCAGTCCGCGAAACTTGGTCGTGCCGCGGGGAACGACCGAGGCTCGCCCCAAACCGCGGGACTCTCCCGCGGCCCGGCTATACTTTCCGCGTGGCCGTCGAGTCACCCCCCCGGGTTCTGCGCGCCGCCCGCGGGCGCGATCTGCGCTGCCGCGGCTGGACCACCGAAGCGGCGCTGCGCATGCTCGAAAACAACCTCGATCCGGAAGTGGCCGAGCGGCCCGAGGACCTCATCGTCTACGGCGGAACCGGGAAGGCCGCGCGCAACTGGGAGTGCTTCGACGCGATCG
>DATFTF010000060.1:0-3073 GCA_035262245.1 Thermoanaerobaculia bacterium | reverse complement strand
ATCGGCCCGGACGTTCCCAACTTCGCCGACGGCGTGAAGGCCGCCATCCGGGAAGATCCCGACTGCCTCCTGGTTGGCGAGATGCGCGACCTGGAGACCATCCGCATGGCGCTGACCGCCGCCGAGACGGGCCTCCTGGTTTTCGCCACGCTCCACACCAATTCGGCGGCCAAGGCGGTGGACCGGATCATCGACGCGTTTCCCGCGGACGAGCAGGAGCAGATCCGCATCGTGCTCGCAGAGACCCTGCGCGCCGTGGTGGCCCAGCAGCTCCTGCGCAGGCGGACCAAGGGGCGGGTGGCGGCCTTCGAGATTCTCCTGGGCTCGACCGCACTGTCCAACGCCGTGCGCGAGGGGAAGACCTCGCTCATCAACAATCTGATCCAGACCGGAAAGAGCAAGGGGATGATCTCGATGGATCAGAGCCTGGGCGAGCTGGTCCGCAGCAACGTGATCCTTCCGGACGAGGCCCTGGACCGCGCGTTGGACCGGGAGTCGTTCAAGGCGATGCTGACGGGTCTCGCTGCGGCGGCGGAAGTTCGCCCGGTGAGCGGGCGGCCGACGAGCGCCGGTCCTCCACCTGCGGGGAAGGCAGCGGCAACCGCAAAGTGAAGAGGGCCCCGCCGCCGGGCCGGGCCGTCACTTCCACAGTGCCGCCGTGGAGCTCGGCGATGCGCGCCACGATCGCGAGTCCAAAACCTGCCCCGCCGGGCTTGCTCGAGTAGAAGGGAAGGAAAATCTTTTCCCGGACCGCGGGATCGACGCCTCTGCCCCGGTCGCCGACCTTGATCACGGTTTCCCGATCCGCGACCTCGCCGACCAGCGCCACCGCGCCGGCGTCGCCGCGGCGCTCGCGGGGCGTGGCCTCGATGGCGTTACGCAGGAGATTCGCAACCGCGCGCCGCAGGAGCACCGGCGAGCCCGGAACGTCGGGGAAGGATCCCGACCGATCGATCCGCACCGTTTCGAACGTGCGCTCGATTTCCGAAACGGCGTCGCCAACCACGGCCTCCAGGCTCACGCGCTCGGGCACGAACTCTTCCGGCCGCGCGAAGAGGAGGAAATCGCGCGTCACGCGGCTCATTTCCTGCGCTTCCTGCCGGATGGCTTTCAAGTGCTCGGGAGCACGCGCCGGGTCGCGCAAGGCCAGATCCGCAAAGCCGTCGATCGCCGCGGCGGCATTGCGGAACTCGTGCGCCGCGCCGGCCGAGACCTCCCCGAGCGCGGCCATGTGACGCGCCAGCGCCATCCGGGATTCCAGGCGGCGCACCTCGGTCAGGTCGGAAAACAGGGCCAGCACACCGAGGAAACGTCCGTCGGCGCCATAGGCGGGGGTGGCCGTCACCCCGAGGATGCGCCCGCCGTCTCCATCCCCGAAGAGGACTTCCTGCCGGGAGACCGCCTCCCGCTGTTGGAGCGCCGTTGCGACGACCGAGGCGAAGGCAGAGGCGCTCGGGAGCACCGAGGACAGCTCGGCCCCGCGGACGTCGCCGCCGATGCCGAGAATCTCCCGTCCCGCTTCGTTGACTTCCACGACGCGTCCCTCCCGATCGACCGAGACCAGGCCGGTGGGCAGCGTGCGGGCGAGAGTGCGGGCGGCAATCTCCAGATCGTCGGCCCGCTCCTTCTCCCGCCGGGCCAGCCGCTCGAGCTCCTGCTCCTTCTCCGAAAGAGCGTCGATCGTGGACTGGAATTTCCGAAGCAGAAAATCCCGTTCGTCTTCTTCCGCCTTCGGAGGCGTCGCCGGCGAGGCCGCGGAGCCCGCCGTCGCCAGCAGCCGGTCGTAGGGAGCGAGGAGGGACTTCAAGTAAAGCCAGGCCAGGACGGCGAAGGCGAGTCCGGCCAGGGGCACCAAAACCGTGGCCCATCGTTCGTAGGTCTGGAGCACGCCGCCAGCGCCCGGGTCGAGGGCGACGAGAAATGTCCCCTCCGGAGCGGAGAGGGCCGCCAGCAGATAAGAGGGGGAAGCGCGCCATTGCCGAACGATGCTCCCCGGCCGCGGCCGGTCGAGAGGCAGGACGGCCGGCGCCTCGAGCTCGCGGCCGATCCCTCGAATGCGGTGGTTGCGCGCATCGTATTGCGCGACGAAGACGACGTCCTCTTCCAGCGCCACGCGGTCCAGAGAATCCCGCGGCTCGCCGCCGGCCAACGCCAGCCGGCGAAGAAGTTGCGCCGCCCGCAGCTCGGTCTCCCGGGTTCCCCACTGGACCGACTGCCGAAAGAAGAGCAGGGTCAGGAAATTCAGGAACAGGATCAGCAGAACGGCGACCGCCAGAAACAAACGGGACTCGCGCCGGAAGGTCCGGGGAACCGTTTCGACCGTCGGTTGTGTGCCCATGCGCCCTTCCGAGCATTGTAAAGGGGGGTGCCAGCGGGGCCGGCGAAACAGATCGATTCCTTCCGCTTTGCTCCACTCCAAGACCGCACGCTGCCGGAAAGGTCAGTGCAGGAAGGAACGATATTTCGCCAGGAGCCCCTCGCCAAAAAAGAACGCGGCCACCGCGCCGGCCGCCAGGAAGACGCCGAAGGGCAGCCGCAGCTTGCGGTCCCCCTTTCCCGCGGCCATCAGAGCGAGCCCGACGACGCTCCCGGCGACCGAGGAAAGCAGCACGGTGACGAGGACGCCGGCCGGGCCGAGGAAGGCGCCGACCATACCGAGCATTTTCACGTCTCCCAGACCCATCCCCTCCTGTCCGGTGACGCGCTCATAGACAAGAGCCACCAGGAAGAGCGATCCCGCTCCGAGCCCCGCCCCCAGAAAAGCCGAAACCGGCGAACGAACGGTCGACAGGAACGACAGGACCAGGCCGGCGCCGGTCAGCGGAAGCGTGATCCGGTCTGGAAGAATCTGGAACTCGGCGTCGATCGCCGCCAGAGCGAGGCAGGCGGAGCACAGAAGCGCGCCGCCGGCGAGCTCGGCCCAATCGCGGGCCCGGATCGCCACGAAGACCCACAACGCCCCGTTGGCGAGCTCGATCGCCGGATAGCGCGCCGAGATGGGGGCCCGGCAGGCGCGGCACTTGCCCCGGAGAACCAGCCAGGACAGTACCGGCACGTTGTCCCAAGGATGGAT
>DATFTF010000059.1:0-7064 GCA_035262245.1 Thermoanaerobaculia bacterium | reverse complement strand
AATCCGTGCTGCCGACGGGTCCACCATCGCCCGATACGCGATCCAGCGGCGCATCCTGGTCCCCGGTTCCGAGATACCGGCGGTCCTGAAGAACGCCATCGTCGCGACGGAGGACAAGAATTTTTACCGGCACGGCGGCGTCGATCTGGTACGGACCGTCTCCGCCGTGGTCGCCGACCTGCGCCACCAGAGGTACGCCCAGGGCGGCTCGACCGTGACCCAGCAACTCGCCCGAGCGATCTTTCTCTCCCCGCGCAAGACGATCTCCCGCAAGATCAACGAAGCGCTGGTCTCCTTTGAAATCGAGCGGCGGTACTCCAAGGACCAGATCCTCACCATGTACGCCAACGAGATCTACCTGGGCCACGGCAATTACGGCTTCGAGGCCGCGGCCCATTACTACTTCGGCAAGGGGATCAAGGATCTGAGCCTGGCCGAGGCCGCTCTGCTGGCGGGCATCGTGCAGCGGCCGGAAGACCAGTCTCCTTTCCGCAATCCGGTCCTGGCGCGCATGCGGCGCGCGACCGCGCTGCGGCGGATGCGCGCGGCCGGCTTCATCACCGAGGAGCAGCGCCGGACGGCCGAAGAGGAGCCCCTTCCCGCCTCCCCGTCGCTGCGCGAAACCGTGGTGGCCCCGTACTTCTGCGAGGAGATCCGGCAGTACCTGGAGCGCACCTACGGAGAGAAGGACCTCTACCGCCGCGGGCTTCACGTCGACTCCACTCTCGATCCGCAGCTGCAGGGCTTCTCGGAGGAGGCGCTGGGCTGGGGGCTGCGCCGGCTGGCTCGGCGTCACGGCTTCCGCAAGCCGCGCAACCTGATGGAGGAGGGATACAAGAATCCCGCGACCTACGTGGACCCGGCCTGGGAGAACGCCCGGATGGCCGAAGGGGACGCCACGCGCGGCGTGGTGGCATCGATCTCCAAGACCGGCGCGGAGATCCGTGTCGGGGACAAGACCTACGCGCTCAGGGCGTCCGGCTTCGCCTGGACCGGCGCCGGCGCGGCCAGCCGGATCCTGCGACCCGGCGATCTCGTCACGGTGACCTTTCAGAAGGAGAAGGACGGCGGCCAGCTCCAGTTGGAAAACGATCCGCGCGAACAGGGCGCGGTGCTCATCCTGGAAAACTCGACTGGGGCGGTGCGGGCGATGGTCGGCGGTTACGACTGGTCCGTCTCGAAATTCAACCGGGCGACTCAGGCGCTGCGGCAAGCCGGTTCCACGTTCAAGCCCTTCGTCTATCTGACGGCCCTGGAGGAAGGATTCACTCCCTCCGATACGATCTTCGACGAGCCGATCGCGATCCGCTACGACCCCAAGAAGCCCCCCTACGAGCCGAGCAACTACGACAAGAAGTTTCGCGGGATCGTCACCCTGCGGCTGGCTCTCGAGCACTCCATCAACGTCCCGACCATACGCCTCGGGCAGATGGTCGGCCTCGCCAATGTCATCGCGACGGCCCAGCGTCTGGGCATCCACGAGCGCCTGGAGGCCTGGCCGTCCCTTCCGCTGGGTTCCTTCGAGGTGACCCTTTTCGAGATGACCTCGGTCTATTCGATCTTCGCAAACCAGGGCCTGGCGTTTTCCCCTTACGCCTTCGAGCGCATCACCGACGCGGATGGGGATCCGCTCGAACAGACCCATCCCGACGCCCGCGAGGTCGAGAACCCCCAAGCGGCGTTCCAGCTCCTCCAGATGCTCAAGGGGGTAACCCAGCGCGGGACGGGAGCGGCGGCGGCGGCGCTCAAGCTCAATATCGCCGGCAAGACGGGCACCACATCGGATTTCACCGACGCCTGGTTCATCGGCATGACGCCGCGCTACACCGTCGGCGTCTGGGTCGGCAACGATCTGAAGACGGTGAGTCTGGGCCCGGGCATGGAAGGGGCGAAGGTCGCTCTCCCGATATGGATGCGCATCCTGCAGGCGATGAAGGACCGCGGCCGGATCGATCCGAGCGCGGAATTCGAGGCGCCTCCCAACCTCGTCTTCACGCCGGTCGACTACGAGACCGGACTCAAGGCCACGCCGGGAACTCCCAAACCGATCCTGGAGACCTTCATCAACGGATCCCAGCCGACCGAGGAGTGGAGCTCGAAGTGGGAGGAAGTCATTCGTCTCCCCTGGTCGCTGCAGAAATCCTTTTACACGCCGAAGAAAGGCGAGGCCGGCGAGCCCGAGGTCGAGACTCCCGCCACCACGCCGGTGCCTCTGGCGCCGACGCCGGTGCCCCAGACGGTCAAGTAGAAAGGTCTAAGGTCTAAGGTCTAAGGTCTAAGGTCTAAGGTCTAAGGTCTAAGGTCTAAGGTCTAAGGTCTAAGGGACATAGCATATTTGCTATGCTCTCGCGAATCCTTAGACTTTGAACCTTAGACTTTAGACTCTTTAGGTGGCGGCCGTCGCCGTCACCAGGGGCTGGACCTCGACGGTCAACTCTGCAACGACATCCCTGTGAAGGCGGACGTGGACTTTGTGGGTCCCCAGACGCTTGATGGGCTCGGCGACCTCCACGCGGCGGCGGTCCACTTCCATGCCGCGAGCGGCCAGGGCGTCGGCGATTTCGGATGCCGTGACCGAACCGTAGAGGACCCCTTCCTCCCCCGCCTTCTTGGTCACGACGACCGTCAGCCCGTCCATCTTGCGGGAAACCTCGTCGGCCACCTTCTTTTCCTTGAGCATCCGCTCGTCGTATTTCTTCTTTTCGTCCGACAGGCGCCGCAGGTTCGCGTCGGTCGCTTCGTAGGCGAACCCCTGAGGAAAGAGAAAATTGCGGGCGTACCCCGGCTTGACCGTGACGGTCTCGCCACGGTGCCCGAGCCCCCGGACGTCGTCGGCCAGAATCACCTTCATGACTCGCTGATCTCCCTGCCTCGGCGGCGAAAATCTCCGTACCAGTCGAACAGGCCCAGCAGCGCTACGCCGACGTTGATCGGGACGACGTAGATCGCCAGCGCGTACAGGCTGATGCGGAGAAGCCTCGACCGGAACCATCTCCGGGCGAAGTGGCAAATGATAGAGAGGCCGCCCACAAAATACAAGGCCGCGAGCGGCCACAGCAGATTCCCTGCGATCCGGGCGAGAGACGGTCCCCCCAGGACCCAGCATGCACCGCTGGCCACGAACAGGGCGGCCCCCGGGGCAGGGACGCGGAGGGCCTCGAAGCGGGTCGCCTCGGCGGAAGGCGCCGGCCGGCCGGACCAGGCTCCGGTGAAAAACGTAATGGCCGCGCCGAACGTCCAGCAGGCGCCGATCAAGCCCATCCAGTAGCGCTTGCTGAATCCCCGAACCGCCTCGAGCGTCGCGCGCAGGCGAGCGGCGGTGTCCGGATCGAGCGGCCCGCGCGGCGGCTGGCTGGAAGCGCGGAGAAGGTCATCGACGTTCTGGTCGATCTCGCGTCCCACCACCGCGTCCGCTCCCGGCGCGCGCGCGAAGAGCGCGGCGGCAACGGCGACAAATCCCGCCACGCAGAGTCCCACGTAAGCCCGCGAAGGATCGAGTCCCTTACGAACCCCGGCCGAGAAAAGAGCGGGCAGCGTGAGGATCACCGCGGCCATCAGTCCCGCGTCGGCAGCCTCTTGCGCCCCGGCGGAGGCCCAGGCGAGCAGTCCCACCGACGCCGTGGCGAGAAACGCGGCGGAGAGTGCGAGGCCTGCTCCGCGGCGGTGCGCCAGACGAACGACGGGGACCGCGGCGAAGGGAAGAGCCAAGGGCCCGAGCAGGGGAAGGACCAGGAAAACCGAAAAGAGCAGCGTGGCCGTCGCGGCGGCCGCCAGAAGCTCCAGGCTCGGGCGGCCGGCCGGCGCCGGCAGACTCCCGTTCGGATCGGCAGACGTGGAGGACATCAAAGAGTCGGCGCTCCGGCGAGGCTTCGGGTCGGTCCGATGGGCGCCGCCCGGAAATGCCCGCTCGCGAGCGCGCGCCCGTCAGTCCGTGACGTACGGAAGAAGAGCGATCGAGCGCGCGCGCTTGATCGCCGTCTGCAGCTTGCGCTGATGCAGCGCACACGTTCCCGAGATCCTTCGGGGAAGAATCTTCCCGCGCTCCGGGATGAACGACTGCAGCAGCTTCACATCCTTCCAATCCACGTACTCGAGCTTTTCCGCGCAGAACTTGCAGACCTTCCGCCGGCGGACGAAGAACTTCTTCCTGCCGGCCGTCTTTCCTTCTCGGTCGCGAGAGCCTCCCCGCTGCGGCATGGCCATTATTCGCCCCTTTCCGCCGGGGTCGCCTCGGCCCCTGCCTCGGAAACCGGCGGCGCCACCGGGCGCGGCGGGCGCCGGGCGGCCTTCGCCTTCTGGCGTTCCGCGGCCTTGGCCGACCGCTTCAATTCCTCGTCAGCCCGAACCGCCAGGTGCCGGAGGACCTGATCGGACAGTTTCAGGCGGCGCTCCGTCTCCGCGACGGCGGCGGGCTCGGAACGAACCTGGAAGTGGTGGTAATAGGCGTCTCGCTTGCGCTCGATCGGGTACGCCAGCTTTCGGCGTCCCCACGGCTCGTCCCGGACGAGCTCCGCCCCTCCGTCGGTCAGGATCTTGCGATAGTCGGCCGTGACCTTGGCGGCCTCCTCCTCGGAGAGGTCGGGGATCAACAGCACAACGATGTCGTAAAGCCTCATTGGTTCCTCCTCGTGGATGTCAATCCGCTCCCGAGGCAGGGTGCGGAGAGGAAGGTTTCACATTGGCGCGTCTCATGGCGGCATCGAGTCCCTCGGTCAGCCAGAGCCGAAGGGCGTCCGTGGCTCGCCCGACCGCTTCGTCGAACGCCGCCTCCTCCTCCGGGTGATGCGGCTCAAGGACGTAGTCGGCCAGGTCGATCTCCCGGGAATACGCCGCGCCGCGGATTCCGACCCGCAGCCGCGGAAAAGCCGTCCCCAGGTGGGCGATCACCGACGCCAACCCCTTCTGGCCTCCCGCCGAGCCCCGCGCGCGCATTCGCAGAACTCCCAGCGGAAGGTCGATGTCGTCCACGACGACACAGAGATCGTGGATGTCGATGCCGTTGTCGTTGCAAAGAGCGTGAACGGCCTCGCCGGAGGCGTTCATGTAAGTCTGCGGGAGCGCCAGGAGAACCGGAGTGCCCTGGATCGTGCCCCGACCCACGCGCGCTGCGCTCTCCCGGGATCGAATCCGAATCCTCTCCTGCGCCGCGAGCCGTTCCACCACCCGAAACCCGGCGTTGTGGCGCGTGGCCGCGTAGTCGTCGCCCGGATTGCCGAGGCCGACGATGGCGCGCAGGCTCTACTTCTCCTTCTTCTCCTTCTCCTTGTCCTTGTCTTTCTCCTTTTCCTTGCCCTTCTCCTCGACGGGTTCCTCGGTCTCCACCTTCCCCTTCTTCAGGACCTCGGGCTCGGTGATCTCCGCCGCGGCCTCCGCCGCCGCGACCTCCGGAGCCTTCTCCGCGGTGGGATGCGTCACATGCACGAGAACCCGATCGGCATCCTCAAGGATCGTGACGCCTTCGAGAGCCGGCACCTGCGAGACGCGCAGCGCGTCCCCGATCGAGAGCTCGGCCACGTCGATCGGCACGTGGGCCGGAATGTTGCCGGGAAGGCATTCGATCATGACCTCGCGGGTCACGAAGTCCAGGATGCCTCCCTCGGTCTTGACGCCCTTGGGCACGCCGACGGTCTCCAGGCTGACCTTGACGCGGATCTTGGTGTCCATCATGACCCGCACGAAATCGATATGCAGCGGCTTGCGTGACGCCGGATCCCGTTGCATCTCCTTGATCATGGCGTGGCGGCTCTGATCGGAGCCGGCCAGCTTGAGGAGAAAGATCGCGTTATCCCCCGCTCCGTGGCGAAAGGCGTCCATGAGCGCCGTGCGATCCACGCTGATCGGAACCGTGGGCTTGCCTGCTCCGTAGACGACGGCGGGAATCTGTCCCTGCGCCCGACTGCGGCGAGCTTCGTTTTTCCCGGCGGTGTCGCGCCGCTGGACGTTCAGTTCGATGGTCTTCATTGGGTGCTTCCCGGCGCGGCGGACCGCGCAAAGCGGGGAATTCTACACGAAAAGCGAGGAAACGGAAGAGCCCTCGTGGATCCGGCGGATGGCTTCCCCCAGGAGCGGCGCGATGGACAGCGGCCGGATCCTCGAGCAGCGGGCCACCGCTGCGTCGAGAGGCAGGGTATTGGTGACGAGCAGAGTCTCCAGCTTCGAGGCCTCCAGACGCTCGAGCGCCGGCCCGGACAGGACCGGATGCACGGCGGCGGCGAACGTGCGGCGAGCGCCCTGAGCCCGGAGGGCCTCCTCGGCCTGTACCAGGGTTCCGGCGGTGTCCACGATGTCGTCCAAAAGGAGGACGTCCCGGCCCTCGACGTCGCCGACGACGTGCAGGACCTCCGTTTCGTTCTTGCCGGTCCGCCGTTTGTCGATGATCGCCAGCGACGCGCCGAGCCGCTTGCCGATGGCCCGGGCGCGGGCCACGCCTCCCACGTCGGGAGAGACGATGACCAGGTCGTCGAGCTCGAGCTTCCGGATCGCCTCCAGCAGCACGGGCGCCGCGAACAGATGATCCACCGGGATGTTGAAGAAACCCTGGATCTGCGCCGCGTGCAGATCCATGGTCAGGATCCGGTCCGCTCCGGCGGCGGTCAGCAGGTCGGCCATGAGCTTGGCCGCGATCGGGACACGCGGCTTGTCCTTCTTGTCCTGCCGCGCGTAGCCGAAGTAGGGCATCACCGCGGTCAGCCGCGATGCCGAAGAGCGGCGGAAAGCGTCGAGCAGGATGAGCAGCTCCATGACGTGGTCGTTGACCGGCGACCCTGTCGGTTGGACGACGAACACATCGGCGCCGCGGACGTTCTCGTCGATCTGGCAGTAGTTCTCGCCGTCGGAAAAGTTGTAGAGAGTCAGCTGCCCGAGGGGAATCCCCAAGTAGTCGCAGATCTCCTGCCCCAGCGCCGGATGCGCGCGGCCGGAAAAGACCTTGAGCTCTCCGTACGAGAAGTTGGCTGTCAAGCTCGAAGATTCTAAGCTGTCAGCTCTCAGCTGTCAGCTGTCGGCGCAGATTGACGAACTCCGCGGAAGCGACGTGGCGCCTGCTAGACTGTCCAGCGGGCGTT